>JBKOZB010000191.1:0-10677 GCA_046744225.1 Planctomycetota bacterium
GATGCTCACCGTGATCACGTCGAACTCATTGCCGACCTCGAACGAGAGCGCGTTGAGGCTGCGCAGGAGCGAGTTCAGCACCTCGTTGCAGAGCATCGGGCACTCGTAATAGACCAGGGTCAGGAGGGCCGGCTTCTTGCCAAGCAGGTCGCCGAGCCGGAGGGCGCGGCCCTTCTCGTCGCGCAACGAGAGGTCGAGCGGGAGTTGCGCATCGAGATTCTGGTCGAAGGCGACCTTACCGATCAGGCCGGCCGCCGCGGCCGGCGGCCGCGTCGCCAGGGATGTTGCGGTCGGGCGCATCGGCGCGGGCATCCCGGGCGACGGCGACGCCGCGAGGACCGCGCCGAGGAGGACGGGGAACCAGCTCATGGCTTCGATTCCGAGTTCTTCGAATCCGAGGGGCCGGGGGCCGGCATTCCGGCGTGGCTGTTGATCTCGATGTCGGTCTTTGGGCCTTTGCCGGCGGGGACGCCCCGCTCGGCCACCAGGTCGATCGCCCGGTCGATCGGCACCCGGACGACCCCGGCCTTGCGATCGACCCAGCCGGGATTGTTCAGTTCCTCGTCCTCCCGCTCGCGCAGTTTCTTGAGCTGCTCGTACTGGTGGATGAGCATCTGCTGGCCCATCTGCTCCTTCGCCTGCGGCGACTCGGGCTCCGCCCGATCGCTATAGAACCGGTCGTACACCCTCATGAGGCCGAACAGGATGAGGATGACGAACACGGTCAGGCCGATCCCGAAAGCGGCGATGGCACGGATGTTCGCGTCTTTATGCTCGTATCCGGCGTCCTGTCCGCTCGCCTCGCGGACGTCGTGCTCAGCGTGGCTGTGGCTCATGGTCCGTGGATCTCTCCCGCGTGGTGCTCGAGGACTTCCGCCAGCAGCGGGTCGTTCTGGGGGACCAGCGGCTTGCCCTTCAGTTGCCAGAGGAAGACGGCCACCCAAAGCCCGCCGACGCCGAGGAAGGCCGGCACGAAGGCCCAGTGGGCCAGCAAGTTCGACGCCGGGAAGGCCGGCAGGATCAGCCAACTGTCGTTGATGATGTGCAGGATGAGGAGCCAGGCCGCCACCAGCCGAAGCCGCCGGTAGTCGCGCTTGTTCTCGCGGAACAAAAGGTAGAAGAACGGCAGGAAGAAGTGGAAGAAGATCAGCATCGCGGCGACCCCGCGCCAGAGGCCGACCGACCGGGTCAGGTACCAGGGAATCTCCTCCGTCAGGTTGCCGCTCCAGGTGATCAGGTACTGCGAGAACGACATGTAGGCCCAGAGCATCGTGAAGGCCAGGAGCAGGTTTCCCACGTCGTGGAACGCCAGGGGCTTGGCCAGCCCGGACAGGGGCGGGACCTCCGCGAGCCAGGAGGCGACGAGAATCATCGACGCCAGCGCGGTGAGGACGAAGCCGACGAAGAGCACCGGGCCATAGATCGTCGAGTACCATTTCGGCTCGATCGACATCCCCCAGTCCACCGCGGCGAACGTCACGGAGAGGAAGACGACCACCAGGCCGGGGGCGGCGACCGTCTGGAGCCGCCAGGTGATCGCGGGGTTCTCGGTCTGGTCCTGTGCCCGCCCCCCTCGGCTGAAGGCCCAGGCCAGGCCGCTCCAGAGGACGAAATAGACCGCCGTCCGGATCAGGAAGAACGGCACGTTCAGGTACGGCTGCTTGTGCCGCAGGATCGCGTCGGCGCCCGCCTTGGCGGCGTCCGCCCAGGGATACAGGGTCTTCAGGCCGAGCAAGAGCGGCAGGAACAGGACCGCCATCAGCGGCAAGGTCATCACGGCCGCCTCGAGCGGGCGGCGGATGAGGAACCCCCAGGCCCCGCCGACCAGGTAATGCAGCGTCAGGACCGCCAGGCTCCCCACCCCGATCCCGGTCCAGAACAGGAACGCGACCAGGTACGGCGGGAAGAACCAGCGTCCTTGCGGGGGGATCAAGACCGCCAGGCCGCTGACGACCAGGCCGGCGACGCCGACGATCAGTGCCGAGCGCTGGTATTCGTCCCAGGGGATCGGACGCGCCTCGGTGGTGGTGGTGTCGTGGGCGTTCATCGCGCCGGGGCCTCCAGTCGTTTCCGCTCCTCAGTCGGGACGTCGTCGAGCTTGGCGTTCTGGCTGACCTGGAGCGCGCGGATGTACGCGACGATCGCCCAGCGGTCGTCGGGCGGGATGCGCGAGCCGTACGGATACATCGCGCCGAAGCCGTTGGTGATGACGTTATAGAAGTGGCCCGCGGGAGCGTCGCGGAGTCGTTCGAGATGGTAGGATGGAGGCGGCGACAGCCCGCGCAGGACGATCATGCCCCGGCCGTCCCCGGTCCGGCCGTGGCAGGGCGAGCAGTAGATGTCGTACCGCTCGCGCCCGCGCTCCAGGATCTTCCGCCGCTCCTCCCGGTCCTGGGGCGTGTCGGCCTTCGCCTTCGGGTTGAAGACGCGGATCGGGATCGTGTCGATCAGCGCCTCGCCCGACTTGCCCTGGTAATACGCGGTGTCGGTCCGGAGCTGGCCGCGGGCGACCGTCCCGGCCACGAGCGGCCGCGCCGACATCCCATCAGCGAAGAACGTACTCTCCTGGTACGTCTCGTACTTCGGCTGGGTGACCATGTCCTGCTCGCTGCAGCCGACCAGGAGTGCCAGGCCAGGGAGCCACCACCCCGCCCGGGGCCGCGTCGGGATGACATCGACGTCGCTCATCGTGACAAATTCCGGATGGCTAATGACAAAACAATCAAATTTGAAATTTCAAATCCTCTCGACACGATTCCTAGTGCGGCACCTCGGCGACCTGCTTCGGCACCAGGCTCTCCAGGAAGCGCCGGGTCTCCTGGCGGTCGAACTTGGGGTCGTCCGCCTGGATGCAGAGGAAGAACCGGTTGCGCGACGCCATGGCGAAGCTGGGGACGTGGAAAAGTGGGTGATAGGGCATGGGCAGGCCGTTCAGGCCGAGCATGCCGACGACGGCGGCGAAGGCGGCGACCAGGACCGTCAGCTCGAAGATGATCGGCACGAACGCGGGCCAGCTATTGAGCGGCTTGCCGCCGACGTTGATCGGGTAATGGATCACCGCCGAGAACCACTGCATCGCGTAGGCCCCGAGGCCGCCGACGAGCCCGCCGATCAGGACCAAGAGCGACATCCGGTTGCGCGTGAAGCCGATCGCCTCGGCCAGGCCCTCGATCGGATAGGGCGAGTAGGCGTCGAGGCAACGGTAACCCTCGGCGTAGGCCCGATGTGCCGCGTCGAGCAGCGCCTCGGGCGTGGTATACTCGGCGAGCAGGCCGTAAATCGGGGGCTTGGGCTTCTTCATCGTGTCGTCCCGCTCCGTTCCTCGGGCCTCGGCCTTCGTCACGGCAGCGCCCGGGCGGCGTGGCCGTGGGGCTCGGCCGCAGGCTGCCGCTCCTGCGTCTCGGCGACCAGCTCGCGCATCTCGGCGATCGAGATCACCGGCAGGAATCGGATGAACAGGAACATCAGGAAGAAGAACAGGCCAATCGACCCGTAGTAGGTCGCGTAGTCCCAGATCGTGCCATGATACATGTCCCAGGCCGCCGGCACGAAGTCGCGGTGCAGGCTGGTGATGACGATGACATACCGCTCCAGCCACATCCCGACGTTCACGATGATCGAAAGGATGAACAGCATCGGGACGCTCGTCCGCACCCGCCTGAGCCAGAGGAGCTGGGGCGCCAGGCAGTTGCAGAGGATCAGCATCCGGTACGTGTGTGCGTACGGCCCGTGCATTCGGTTGGTCATCATATACTCTTCGAACTCGTTGCCGCTGTACCACGAGAAGAACGTTTCCATCAAGTAGCCGTAGGCCACGATCAGGCCGGTGGCGAGGAGGACCTTCCCCATGTTCTCGAGGTGTTTCATGGTGATGAAGTCCTCGAGCCCGTAGAACTTCCGCAACGGGATGGCGAGCGTCAGGACCATGGCGAAGCCCGAGTAGATCGCACCGGCGACGAAGTAGGGGGGGAAGATCGTCGAGTGCCAGCCGGGGACGATCCCCGCCGCGAAGTCGAGGCTGACGACCGAGTGGACCGAGACGACCAGCGGCGTCGCCAGGCCAGCCAGGAGCAGGTAGGCCGTCCGGTAGCGGTGCCAGTGGATCGCCGACCCGCGCCAGCCCATCGCCAGGATGCCGTAAAGGAACCGGGCGAGCGGGCGCCGCGACCGGTCGCGCAACGTCGCCAGGTCGGGGATCAGGCCGACGTACCAGAACAGGAACGAGACGGTTGCGTAGGTCGAGACGGCGAAGACGTCCCAGACCAGGGGGCTGCGCCACTGGGGCCAGAGCGCCATCGTGTTCGGGTATGGCAAAAGCCAGTAGAAGAACCAGGGGCGGCCCAGGTGCAAGAGCGGGAACAGCGCCGCGCAGGCGACCGCGAAGAGCGTCATCGCCTCGGCGAACCGGTTGATCGACGTCCGCCACTCCTGCTTCAAGAGCAGCAGGATCGCCGAGATCAGCGTCCCGGCGTGGCCGATCCCGATCCACCAGACGAAGTTAACGATCGCGAAGCCCCACATGACCGGGCTGCGGACGCCCCAGATCCCGACCCCCTCGGCCAGCAGGTACACGACCGCCGCCGTCAGGACCATTGTCATCACGGAGGCCAGCGCGAACCCGAAGATCCAGCCCCAGGGGGCGCGGCGGGTCAGGACAATCGCACTGATCTTGTCGGTCACCGAGCCGAACGTGTGCCCCGGCGCCAGGATCGGCGCCTCGGCCACCGCCCCTCGACCCCTATCGTCGATTTCAAACGCCATGGCGCGGCTCCGCCTCGATCTCGGGATTCGGGTTTCTCAGCTTGGCTAGATAGGTCGTCCGCGGCCGGGTGTTCAGCTCGGTGAGCATCCCGTAGTTCCGCCCGTCAGCCTTGAGCTTGGCGACCTGGCTGTTCGGGTCGTTCATGTCGCCGAAGACGATCGCACGGGTCGGGCAGGCCCCTTGGCAGGCCGTGACGACCTCGCCGTCACGAATCCGCCGGCCTTCTTTCTCCGCCGTGTACCGCGCGGCGTTGATCCGCTGGATGCAGAAGCTGCACTTCTCCATCACCCCCCGCGCCCGGACCGACACGTCGGGATTGTGCAGGAGCGCCGGGTTCGGCAGGCGGAGCTCGGCGTACTGGTAGAAGTTGAACCGGCGGACCTTGTACGGGCAGTTATTCGCGCAGTACCGCGTACCGACGCAGCGATTGTAGACCATGTTATTGATCCCCTCGGCGTCATGGATCGTCGCGCCGACGGGGCAGACGACCTCGCAAGGGGCGTTCTCGCAGTGCATGCAGAGCCGGGGCTGGTGATAGACCTCGGGGTTGTCCAGGTCGCCCTGGAAGTAGCGGTCCACGTTGATCCAGTGCATCTCCCGGCCGCGCATCACCTGGTCCTTACCGACGACCGGGATGTTGTTCTCCGCCTGGCAGGCCGTGACGCAGGCGTTGCAGCCGATGCAGGTGTTGAGGTTGACCACCATCCCCCAGGCGTAGCCGTGCTCATGCTCGGTGAGGATCGGCAGCGACCCCTGCCGACCCTCCGGCACCTTCTCATGCGGGTTGCGGCCGACGATCTCTTCCGGGAAGCCCGGATAGAGCGTGTCGTGCGGCCCGGGATCGTGCCCGCGCTGGTGCGCGAAGTCGGGGTACTTGAGGAAGTCGTCCAGCGTCGCCACCCGGACGAAGTCGCGCCCTTCCATGCTGTGGTGGTGCTGCGTGGTCGCCAGCGGGTACGTTTCGCCCGTCGGGATGATCTCCAGGCCGGTGGCGAACCCGGCCGCAGCCGACGTCCGGACCGCGAAGGCGTTGAACCCGGCCCCGATACCGACCCGCCCGGCATGAGTCCGGCCGGAGCCGAGGTAGACAGTCACCGAGTCGTCGGCGTGCCCCGGCGTGATCCAGACCGGCGCCCGGACCGCGTGCTCGCCGTGTTTGAGCACAACCACTTTCGACGCCGCTTCCACTCCGACGGTCGTCAACTTGAGCCGCTCGGCCGTAGCCGGGCTCATCAGGGCCGCATTGTCCCAGGTCAGCTTAGTCCAGGGCTTGGCCAATTCCTGGAGCCAGCCGTTGTTGGCGAACCGGCCATCCCAGATCGTCGGGTCGGGGCGGAAGACGATCTCCAGCTCGCCCGAGGCCGAGGCCGGCACCGGGGCCGGCGCGTTCTCCTTGGGCGCGACTTCCTTGACCGGCCGCTCCGACCCAGCGACGACCCCGTCGTGCACGGCCGTCCGCCAGCGGGTCTCGAAGTCCTTGTCGCCCCAATTCTTCTTCCAGGTCTCGCGGACGATCTCGTAGCCCGCCCGGTTCGGGTCCTTCATGAGCGCCGCGATCAGTTCGTAGGCCGACCGGCCGCCGTAGAGCGGCGCGATCAGGGGCTGCTGGATCGTCACGGTCCCGTCGAAGGCGCGGAGATCGCCCCACGTCTCCAGCTCGTGCGCCAGCGGGACGTGCCACTGGCTGACGTCCGAGGTCTCGTCCTGATACAGGCTCAGGTGCGCGGTGAACCTGGCCTTCTTCAGTCGCTCGGCGAACGTGAAATCGACCGGCGCAGTGTAGACCGGGTCCCCCCCCAGGATGAAGAGCGCGTCGACCTGGCCGGCGTCGAGGTCGCGGACCAGATCGCGGAGCGACTCGGTCTGATCGACCGGCTCCTCCTCGATCGGCGCGGTGTGCACGACGGTCTTGCCGACGTTCCCCAGCACGTGGTTCATGGCGTGCGCCAGGGCGTGCACGGCCGGCGGCTGCCCGTCGCCGCCGATGACGACGCTCGCCCCCTTGTTCTTCTGGAGGTCGCGCGCCAGCGCGGCGATCCATTTCGCCTGCTCGTCGGAGACCGCGCCGCCCGGGGGCGGGGCCACCTGGACCCCCAGTTCCTTGGCCAGGGCGTGCGCGAAGCCGGCGATCCGGTGCGCCGGGATCGCCAGGCGGTGGTCGGCCATCGCGCCGGTGATCGTCGGCGCGCACTCGACGACGTAGAGCCGGTTGATCCCCGCCGGGCCGGGCTCGCGCCGGATGGCGAAATCGCGGGCGTAGCGGAGCCGGCCGGGGCCGGTCGCGAGCGGGTCGGCGTCGAGCGCGACGAGGACGTTCGCCTTGTCGAGGTGGTAGCGGGTCGCGACGTCCTCGCCGTACACCGCGCGGGCGCCGGCGCGGGCGTTGTCGCGGCTGACCGGCTCGTACTGGTGCCACTTCATCTTCGAGAACAGGTCGCGCAGGGCCCGGAGCTGGCGGCCCAGGGTCGGCGAGGTGACCGTCTCGGTCAAGATCCGCAGCCCCGCCCCTTGCTTGGGCTTCTGCGCGTCGAGCGCCGCGACCGCGTGCAGGAGGAAGGCGTCCCAGGTGCTGATCTGCTTGGCCTGCATGACCACCTGCGAGCGGTCGGGGTCGTAGAGCGTCAGGATCGACCCTTGCGCGAAGGGATCGATCGCCCCGAGGCTTTCGGGGTGCTTCTCGTTCCCCGCGACGAACGTCGGCCGCCCCATGTGGCTCTCGACGAGCACGCCGGTGGCGTATCCGCCAAGCGTCACCGCCGTGGCGAACCAGAGCGGCTTGCCCGGCACGATCTCCTCGGGGGCGCGCACGTACGGCACGATCTTCTCGGCCGGCTCCGACGAGCACCCGCCCACCCCCGCCAGGGCCAGCGACGCGCCCATCAGCGTCAGGAACGTGCGGCGGCTCGCCGGCTCGGTCCAGTACGCCGAACTCGGGAACTCGCGGCGCAGGTACTCCTGGAACTCCGGCGTTTCCGCCAGCTCCTCTAGGCTTCGCCAGTAGCGGGGGCTGCGCTCGTCGGCCAGGCGAGCCCGCAGCGCGGTCAGATCGAGGCCATCGGTTGATTGGCTGTGCATGGTCATGTCACCGGTGGCACGTGTAGCAGTCGGAGAGCCGCTGGACGGGGATCTGGTTCTTCTCCACCAGCTCCCGCCCCCTGGCGATCTGGTCCTTCGGCGGCATCCAGACCATGTTGAAGATCTGGTCTTGAGGCCGGAGGTGACGTTCGGGCGCGCGGTGGCACCCGAGACACCACTCCATGGTCAGCGGCTCGGCCTTCCACATCAGCGGCATCAGGTCGACCCGCCCGTGACAGCTCGAACAGCCGACCCCCTTGTTCACGTGGATGCTATGGTTGAAGTAGGCGTAGTCCGGCAGGTCGTGCACCCGGTTCCACCGGATTGGCACGTTCTCCCGCATGCTCGCCCGCACCGGCTCGAGCATCGGGCTGTCGGTCCAGATCTGCGAGTGGCACGACATACACGTCTCCGTCGCCGGCAGGCCCGCGAACGACGACGTCTCGACCGACGTGTGGCAGTACCGGCAGTCGATCCCCAGCTCCCGCACGTGGTGCTCGTGGCTGAACGGCACCGGCTGGTTGATGACCACGTTGACCCCCGTCACGTACGGCGACCCGAAGATCGTGTAGACGATCCCCAGCAACGCCGCGAGGAAAAACACGGCACCGAAGATGCTCACCCGCGAGATGGTGTTGGTGCTCGCGTGGAATATCTGAGCCATCAGAGCCCTTTCTTCCGATCCGCGTCCCGGCGAGGCCCGCCCGCCGAAGCTGATCTCATGATCTCAGATATTTAATCACGTTCAACTCAATCTCTGCAGAATCCCGCCGCAATTTCCCGCGATCCGGCTTATGAAATGCAAATCCAGTGCCGCCTATCCACCGGACTCCCGGCAGTCGTCGATCGCCTGCATGGAGCCACCATTCCAGACATGTGTCCGTTCCGTCCGGTCCTGCGAGCCGGGGCGCTAGACTTCAGAAGGACTTGGACTTTTTACGCGACCGATGTCTCGGGAACAAGAGGCGAGTGTCCGTCTTTCGCGAAATTCTCTTCGACACTCCGGGTCCGAATTCCTTCCCGACCGACGGGCCGCGGACCCGGGTTGAGCCCTTCGAAAGACGTCTCGACATTGGGAATAGTTCTCTCAAGTTTGAGATGCCATGATAAGGGCGAGCATGGTGTTCGCTCGGCTCGCATGACACGACCAGATCGGCTGGGCCAACCAAGGCCTGAGGAGATTCCCATGCGGAAGTTCGCCCTGTCCTGTCTCGCTGTCGTCACCGCGACTGTTTCAAGGCCCGTGGGACACCACCCGAAGCAGGGCTCGCCGGACGACTGAGCCTCCAGGCCCGGCAGGAAAATCCCGCCCCGTCCAGGAATTACGGAGGAGTCGATGCGACCATAACGATGATATGGGATAGACAGGGCGCTCGCTCGGTCCAGGGGTGGTCTCCGAGCTCCGCCCGCGGTCGCACCGGATTGATTTCAACCATCGCCTCATTCACAGGCATGAAACGTATGTGAAAATGATCCTGGCCCTGGGTTACGTCCTGGTCCTCGCCCGCCCCGTGCTTGACATCCTCGTCGTCCGGCGGAGCGTCAAGGCGCCGGGCGAGAGCGGCCGATGGCCGGCTCGTTCCCATCAGACGCTTTCCCGGGAGTTCGTGCCCGCCAGGGGTGGTGGTGAGCAGGAATCTTCCTAGATTCATATGGGCCTTAAATTGCGGAAAGTCAAGCTGATCCGTGCCCCTGATCCACCGCCCGGGTCCCCCGCGCCGACGAGGTGGGGGTGGGAGGGAACTCATGCTGTTTTTTTACTGTTCCTGAGCATGATCGATCCCCCTGGCCGACGAGGCAGGTGGGGGTCGAAACCTCCGTCCGAGACGCCTTCCCGGGAGTTCGTGCCCGCCGCCCCGGCGGGCGTTCCCAAGGAGCGGGTGCTCCGCCGCCCGCGACAGTGGGAAGGAATCTTCCCGGAATCGCCTTACCCAACCACCACGCGACCGATCCGCTCAGATCAGCGCCTCGATCGGCCGGGCGGTGCTGGGCAGGATCGAGACGGACCGGTCGGACTTGTCCTGGATGAAGGCGTGGGGGGTCGATGCCGAGGTTGTGGTAGACGGTCTCCAGCACGTCGTGATAGTGGATCGGGTGGCTCGCGGCCGAGCCGCCGAGCGGATCGGTCGAGCCGATGACCTGGCCGACCCGCATCCCGCCCCCGGCCAGGAGCGCGCTGTTGACCCGCGTCCAGTGATCGCGGGCGGGGTTTTTATTAAATTATATTTATTATCATGTTTTTGTACTTTTGGTGAATCCCTCCGGAAAAAACACGGGGCGGGACCCGGTTGCCCCGAGCCCGCCCCGGCATCGGCCAGAAAGTCGCGCCTGCGCTGGCTGGAGGGGAGCGCGGTGGGAAGGTTCGGCCTGCCTGTCGCGATCGCCCGGACTCCCGCCGCGCGTGGTGCCGAAGGCCGGGGTTGACCCGAGGCCTCCGGCTTGACCGGGCGACTCGTCCTGGGGGGGACGGGACGTTCCGGCCGCCTCGCGCCGTGTGGGGGTTCGGTCGCCAGGCCCCTCGGAGCGAGAGCAGGAGCGTTCCCGTGGTTCGCGCGGGCCGATCCGGGACTTGGGCCGGTGTGAGCCGGTCCTCCCTGTCGCCCCCGGGCGATGGACCCTCGGGCTCGGTGAGCCGGACGAGGTCGGAAGCTTCCGGTGCGATACCGTTATCCTCCATCTCCTCGTAGGCCGGACCGGGTCCCGGGTCCTCCGCCCGATGCGCGGCGGCGTCGTTGCCGACTTCCGCCGCGACCCATGCGACTCCGACGTTCTCAACCGCCTGGTCTCTCTCGACGTGGGGCCACCGTCCCTCACAACCGCCTTCCGTTCGTCGGAGCGCA
>JBKOZB010000326.1:0-16445 GCA_046744225.1 Planctomycetota bacterium
GTTTTTGGGGGACAACCCGAGCTCTGGTGGCAAAATCGGCCACGAACTGCGCAACCTAGGCTAGGGCCGAGCCCGATGCGCGGGCCTCGACCCCCCACCCGGGCCTTCCCTCACAAGGGGGGAGTGGATCAGAACACTTGACTTTGTAACGACGGTATTGATTTTAAACCAATCTATTCTTACTGTTCATTTGCCATCTGCCATCCGTCATTTCGATTTTTCTCTTGTCGTGCTGGTGTCGCTGACGGGCCGGATCACGCAGACGGTCGAGGCGCGGTTCTGGCCGGTCATGTGGCGGAAAGGGAGATCGGGACGGCGTCCCGGAGGGCTCCGACGGGTCTCGCGGCAATTTCGGGGCCGGTCGCGGCACGAGCCGAGGGCCCTCGACCGCCCAGCCTTCCCAGAGCCGGGCCGACGGGGCATGATGAGTCCGGAGCCAGAGCGTCGCCTGGTCGAGCAGCCGAATCCGGGCGGAGGAAACCTCGACGCGTAAAGCGTCCAGGAGCAGGCAGGCGAGTTCGTGGTTCGGGCCCTCCTCCGCGCAAACCCGCTCCAGGTCGCGCCGGGGGTCGGCCGCCTGGCAATCGACCTCAGCCAGAACGAAGGCGGCCCAGAGCCCGACCACCTGGTCGGGGTGCCGGCGCAGCTCGTCCAGCGGCGCGCGCGGGAAGGCGACCCCCCGCGCGGCGGCGTAGGCCATCGGGCGGAGCAACAGGACGCGGAGCCAGTCGGGCCAGCCGGGGCTCCGCGCCACGGTCAGGGCGTAACCGCGGGGATCGGCCGAGGTAGCCTCGGCCGTCAGCGCCTCGGCCAAGGCGTAGCGCGCCAGGCTCGGCAACGGCTTGCGTAGGCTCATCTCCCAAAGCTGCCGCTGGTTCAGCCGAGGGTCGCGGCCCAGGGTATAGGCCGCCTCAATCCGCTCGGCCTCGGAGTGGTGCTCGTCGTGCAGGACGTAGATCGCGCGCCAGACGTGGCGCATCGACCAGACCCCGTACGCGAACCAGCCGACCAGCGCGAGGATGGTGATCAGCCCGAGGAGGCCGAGGTAGAACAGGCCCCCGTACTTCTCGCGCTCGGTGCGGCGGGGTGAGTCGGGGGTGACGATCAACAGCGGCGGGAACGCGAACTCGGGCGGATCGCGGCGAAGGTGGGGCTCCATGTGCGTCGGTGGCTCCCTCGTTCCCAATGGTCCCTCCAAATGTACGTCAAAATGATGTCGCGGGTCATCACGAGTTTGACTCGGCCGGGGGCCGGCCCTAAAGTCTCTGGAGGTGAAAGTGTGGTTCAGCCCTCTGCCTTGGCGTTCGGAGTGAGGTCGAGCGCGGCGCGGTTTGTTGCGCGGCTCGGCTTCAGGACGATGAAGCTCAAGCGACAGCCCGAGGATTTCCAGGTCGAGGAATTGCCGCTCGTCGCGGGGGGCGGCCGGGGCCGGTTCACCTTCTACCGGCTCACCAAGCGTGGCCTGGGCACGCTCGAGGCAATCGAGGCCATCAGCCGGCGCTGGAACCTGGCTGGCCGGCGGATCAGCTACGGCGGCCTGAAGGACCGGCACGCCGTCACCATCCAGTACCTGACCATCTTCGACGGCCCTCCCCGCGCCCTGCACGAGTCGAGCTTCGACCTGGAGCCTCAGGGGCGTATAACCCACCCGTACGGACCGGCCCACTTCCGCGGCAACCGCTTCGTCGTCATCCTCCGCGACCTCTCGGCCGAAGCCCTGGTGCGGGCCGAGCGGGCGCTCGGCGCGCTGCCCCGCGACGGCCTGCCCAACTACTTCGACGACCAACGGTTCGGCTCGGTCGGGTTCGGCGGCGGGTTCATCGCCCAGGCGTGGCTGGCGGGCGACGCCGAGCGTGCCCTCCGGCTGGCGATCGCCGAGCCGAACCCGTCGGACCGGCCGAGCACGAAGGCCGAGAAGGCGATCCTCCGCGAGTTCTGGGGCCGCTGGTCCGAGGCCAAGGCGCGGCTCGAACGCTCGCACGCACGGAGCCTGGTGACGTACCTTGTCGACCACCCGACCGACTTCCGCGGCGCCTTCGCCCGCGTCCGCCGCGAGCTCCGCTCGCTCTACTTCTCGGCCTTCCAGAGCCACCTTTGGAACCTGATGCTCGCCCGCTCGATCGAACGGTTGACCCGCCCGGACCAGCGCGTCCTGATTAACTTCAAAGCCGCCGCGCTGCCGATCCACCGCGGCCTCGACCCCGACCAGGCCGAGACCCTGGCCGCCCTGCGCCTTCCCTTGCCCTCCGCGCGGACCCTCCTGCCCGACGACGATCCGATCAGCGCGGTCGCCCGCGAGGTCCTGGAGCCGTTCGGCCTGGCCTGGACCGACCTCCGCGTCCGCCACCTCCAGGACGTCTTCTTCTCGAAGGGGCTCCGTCCCGCGGTCTTCCACGCCGAGAACCTGGTCCACGAGCCCGGCAACGACGAGTTCCAGCCCGGCCGCAAGCGGCTCCGGCTGGCGTTCGAGCTGCCCAAGGGGGCGTACGCCACCCTGGTCGTGAAGCGCGTCACCGAGGCAGCGTCTTGAGCCTGTCTCCTCTCGTTCCGACCGCCGGACCCCGATGCTCGACGTCCTCCTCGAAGACAACCACTGCCTGGCCGTGAACAAGCCCGCGGGGCTCTTGACCCAGGGGGACGTGACGGGCGAGCCGTCGCTGATCGACGAGGCGTGGGCGTATCTCAAGACGCGGTACGACAAGCCGGGGAACGTCTTCGTCGGGCTGGTCCACCGGCTCGACCGGCCGGTCTCGGGGGTGGTGCTCCTGGCGCGGACGAGCAAGGCCGCCGGGAGGCTCTCGGCGCAGTTCCGCGCGGGGACGGTCGAGAAAGTCTACTGGGCGGTCGTCGAGGGAGGGGCGCTGCGCGAGGAATCGGGCGAGTGGAGCGACACACTCTGGAAGGACGAGCGGCGGAATGTCGTGAGCGTCGTTCCCGAAGGGACGCCAGGGGGCGTCGAAGCCCGGCTCGCGTTCCGCGTCCTCGAACGGCGGGCGCGGACGATTACGCTGGAGCTTCGGCCGACCACGGGGCGAAGCCATCAGCTTCGCGTCCAGCTCGCGGCGCGGGGGTTGCCGATCGTCGGCGACCGGAAGTACGGGGCGGCGACCACGCTGTGGGCGCTCGACGGCAAGCCCCGGGTCGCGCTCCACGCGCGACGGCTGACGTTCACTCACCCGACCCGGCCGGGAGCGATTTCGGTCTCCGCCCCGGTCCCGGCAGACTGGCCTTCTTGATGCGGTGGAGGCGGAACCCCGTCCGGCTCAGATACGCCAGGGGGACGCCCAACCCGGTCAAGAGCATCGCGATGTAAGGGCGCCAGGCCGTCGGGTCGCGCGGTGGAACCGAAGGTTTCGGCTCCTGCTTGAGCTGGGCCAGGTTCGACAGCGTGTCGGGCGTCACGATCGACGCCTCAGGCTTGCCGGTCGGGCTCGGTTCGGGCGTTGCGTTCGGCACGGGCGGCGGGGCGTGGGCCGGGGTCGGAGCCGACGCGGGAGCGGCGGACGCTTTCGATTCGGGGGCCGGGGCCGACGAGGGGCCCGGGGCGGGCTCAGGGGTGGCCCTCGGGGGCGCGGCGGGCTTCGCCGCATTCAGGCTTTCGAGGTACGACTGCGCAGCGAGCCAGAAATCCTTGTTCTGCTTGCTCAGGCCGAGCTCCTCGGCCTCGCGGCTGGCCACCTGCGGATCGACCTTGTCCACGGCCAGGCGGCGAATGTACCAGAGCACGCCCGCCCGGACTCCATCCGTATCGAAAAAGTAAAGAGGACGCGCATCGGCCATCGAGAGTTCGAGGTTGAAATGGGAGAGATGATCTTTATCCACAGTCTTGACGGAAATGGGCAGAGGTAGATAGCGCAAACCGCGGTTCGTGACCTCGGCGATGAACGAGGGCTGGACCTCGCCCGGCTCGCGCAGGTCGAGAACCGTCTTGTATCCCTTCTCGATGAGCCAGTCGAGCCCGGCGGGGGTCGGCAAGGCGCCGCCGGAAAGTCGGCCTTCGAGCGCGGTGAACCGCGCGATCGGGGCGACGTTGACCTCGGCGGGGCTGGGTGCCGTCGGAATGACGGTCGAATCGGCGGGGGCGGGGGTCGGCGTGGCGGTCGGTTTCCGCTCCTCGTGAGGCAGCTCGAGCGGCGGGAGGTTCCCGACCAAGTCCAGCTCGGACTTGGGCGCAGGGGCGGACCCCTGGGCCGACCGGGTGGTCGGCTCAGGGGTCTGGACCAGCGCGCGGGAGAGTCTGTCGTTGCGGAGGCGGCCCGCCCGGTCTCGGGGTCGGGCCGCTTCGTAGTTGATCTTGCCCGTCGGTGCCTTCGCGCCGCTGGGCGCCGGACCGGCCTCGCTGGGCGGGCCGGGGGTCGCGGACGGGATCGCCTCGAGTTGCGGCGCCGGGGTCGATTCGGCCGGTCCGGGCAAGACCGGGCTGCCGCTCGGCGCCGGGGTCACGATGGCGCCGGGCGCCGGAGTCACGATGGCGCCGGGCGCCGCGCCTTCGACCGGCACCTCGGAGGTGACCGCCGGCCCGTAAACGGCACCGCGGCCGCCCCGATTGAAGATCCGTTGACCCCAGGACCGCACCGAACTGCATGGCGAACTGCACGGCCCGCAGGGGCCGAAGAAACCCGACTGGCACCCCGTCTGGGTCAGGCCGATCAGCGTCACCAGGACCAGGGGCGCGGGGCGTTGGATCAAACGCCTTGATGCCGGGGTCCCTCGCGCAGAACGGCCGCTCCGAAACCACTGCATAATCGTCATCGTGGGAAACTCCCGTCCTACGACACCCTTGCCGCGCCGGTCCGTCTCATTGCGGTGAACGTCCCCTCCCATTACCGCCGAGAGCCAGGTCGCGGCGTGGACGTGGGGGAAAGGAGATCGCCGACCGAGCCGGAAGGATGGACGCGAAGAGGCCGCAGCGTCCGCCGCGCCGAGTTGGAACCAACCATCACGAGACTGGAACCGCTCCGGACCGCTCGGTCGGCGCGATCGCGAGGAGACCAGGGTCCAAGGGTTCCGAGAGACGGTTCGCATCGGGACGCTCGCGGGTGTCAACTCAAGTCGTGGGCAACTGATCCCTGACGCGACGAGGGGGAGCACCCCACCCGTCGTTCACGTCGTTCAGGCGGCACTCGGGCCGCGCTTGCGCTGCGACCGGAGGGACTCACCCAACCGCCAAAGTCAGGCCGTCCCAACGTCGCAAAGGGTGCGGAATCCGGGTGACGACCTAGAGCCTTGAGGATCGTCGCTGAAACTTAGCCGATGATCAGGCGGTTGCAAAAAAACGAAATCGATTTCTAGAATGATTTTGAAGCCAAGGTCCGTGAATCCCGTAAACTCTCCCTAATGTGAAGCAGGACAACGGCGGGACCATGCCCGAGCCCGGCCCGAAACCTGGCGCCGACGTGCCCGCCGCGCGATCGATCGGCCGCGACCTCGCCTTGGTGGTCCTCGCCGCGCTGGCCGTCTTCGGCCACAACCTAGCCTCGGAACCGGCATTTGCGGACGAGTCGGCCTATTTTTCGCAGACGTACTTCGCCGATCTCTGGCTCCGGGATGACGTCCACCATCACGCCTGGCTCGAATTCCCGGCCTACGACCTGCCGCCGCTCCCGAAATATGCCATCGGCCTGGCGCTCAAGATCGGCGGCTATCCGCGCCCCGGCCCCTCGGCCGCACGGGCGTGGTATGCCGACATCAACCGCCGGTTCGATACAGAGGGGGCCTTGATCGTCGCGCGCTGGCCCTCGGTGCTGTTCGGGGCGCTCGGCTGCGCGGCGATCTACGGGCTGGGACTCCAGGCGCGCGACCGTCGCGTCGGCGCGCTGGCGGCCCTCTTGTTCATGGTCAATCCGCTCTATCGCCTGCACGCGCGGCGGGCGATGTCGGACGTGCCGGCCGAGGCGCTGATCCTCGCCTCAGCGGCGCTGGCCCTCTGGGCCTGGCGTCGGCTGCTCACCGGGCGGAAGGGCCCGATGTCGTGGCTCCTGCCGACCCTGGCGGGCCTCTGCGGCGGGCTGGCGACACTCGCCAAGCTGAACGGGGCGCTGGCGCCGATGATCGTCGCGGCCTGGGCGGTGCTCGCGGCGTGCCTGCCGGGGATCGCGCCTGGGCGAAAGCTCGCGGTCGCGGTGGCGGCGGTGGTCTCCGGGCTCGTGGCGCTGGGGACGTTCGTGGCGCTCAACCCGTTCCTGACCGCCCAGCCGCGCCGGCCGCTCCCGCCGGGACTTCAGTCGCTCGCCGACCGCTCGATCGTGGGGCGGGCGCAATGGCTGGTCGAGCACCGGATGAGCATCTCGCGCGGCCAGAAGAATCTCTTTCCTCAGAATGCACTCCGGACCCCGGCCGAGAAGCTCGCGGCGGTCGCGGTCCAGGGGTTCGGCCGGTTCGGGCCACTCGGGCCGAGTCACTCAAACTCGAAAGTGCGATTCGAATGGCGGCAAGATTGGGGCGGACTGCTCTGGGGGCCTTGCGTCGTGGCCGGGGCGTTCTGGGCCCTGGTTCGCGGACTCCGCCAGCGGGCGCGGGGCGATCCGCCAACGGCCTGGGCGGTGCTGGTCGAGGCGGTGGTCGCGGCCCTGATCGTGACGGCGTACCTGCCGCTGGCCTGGGACCGCTATTTCCTCTCGTTCCAGCCGGGGTCGACCCTCCTCGCGGCCGGAGCGGCTGTGGCGGCCTTCGACCGTCTGGCCGGCGTCGACGCCAAGAACCGCAGGAGGGCCTGACCCGTGCGCACGCTCCGACGCCCCGAGCCCTGGGTCTTCGTCATCCTGCTGGGGAGCTACGCCTTCTTCTGGCAGGCGCGCGACTGGAACTGCGCCAGCCGGCTGATGCTGACGTACGCGCTGGTCGATCGGGGGACGATCGCCCTCAACGGCCTCGAAGACCAGACCGGCGATAAGGCCTTCCTTCGTGGCCAGTACTACACCGACAAGCTCCCCGGCTTCTCGCTGCTCGCCGCCGGGCCCTACGCGCTCGCCAAGGCCGCGCTGCGGCTCCCCGACCACCCGCTGAACCGGCGCGGGTTTCCGTATTGGGGGGCCGACTACTGGGTGACGCTCGCCACGTCCGGACTCCTCTCGGCGCTGACGGGGGTGGTGCTGGTCGGCCTGGCGCGCGATCTCGGCTGCGGGCCGATGCGCGCGGCGCTGGTCGGCCTGGCGTATGGCCTGGCGACGCCCGCCTACGCCTACGCGACGATGAGCTATGGCCACCAGGCCACCGCGTTCGCCCTGCTGACCTCGTTCGCGCTCCTCTGGCGGACCGGGGCACCGAGGCCGGCCATCCGCGTCGGGCTGGCGGGGTTCCTCGCCTCGTACGCGGCGGTCATCGAGCTCCAGGTCGGGCCGGTCTCGGCAATCCTCGGGGCTTACCTGCTCGCGCAGGTGGTCGGGAAGCGGCGCTGGCCCTCGGCAGTCGGCGAGTTCGCGGTCGGGGCGGTCGTCCCTGCTCTCGTGCTGCTGGGCTACAACCAACTGGCCTTCGGCTCGCCCTGGGACATGGGCTACTTCCACCACGCGACCTCGATCTTCGCCGAGATCCACTCGGCCCGGAACCCGCTCGGGCTGGAGTCTCCGCACTGGGGCCGGGCCCTCGCCCTGCTCTGGGGAGGCTATCGCGGCCTCTTCTTCTACGCGCCGATCGTGCTCCTGGCGCTGCCGGGCTGGCTTGTGTTGGCGGTCCGCCGCTCTTGGGGGATGGCCCTGGTCTCGGCCGCGGTGGTCTTGACTCTCTTCCTGGTCAACCTGAGCTATCCGGAATGGACCGGGGGATGGTCGACCGGCCCCCGTCTTCTCGTTCCCCTGCTCCCGTTCGCGATGCTGCCGGTGGCGGCCCTGCTCGCAACGGGCGGGCGCGGGGCGAGCCAGGCGGCGGCGGTTCTCGCGCTCGCCGGGGGCGTGCTGATGCTGCTCTTCCAGGGCGTCGGCGCGCGCATCCCGCAAGACATTGCCGACCCCCTGCGCGACGCGGTCTGGCCCCTCTGGCGCGGCGACCCGCTCCCCCCTTGGACCGACGGGCATCGCTTCTCCCGCAACGCCGTCGCCTGGCTCGCCCCGGCGACAATCGCGAGCCTCCCCGAAGGAGCGCGCTGGGTCCAGTTCCTGCCGCTTGCCCTGGCCCAAGCGGCGGCCATCGCGGCGATGACATATGCGCTTCGACGAAGAAAAAATCCGATCTAGTAAAGTGCGTGAAACACACCAATCTTAATAAATGGGAAGATTGATGCGTTTCACGCCCTCTACGAGGGGAGATCTCCGGCTCAGACCTGGGTATTGATCAGCAGCAGGATCGCCATCGTGATGACGAGGGCACCCAAGATCCAGGCGCAGAGGCGGAAGGCGTGGATCCAGATCTTCCGCCATGACTCGTGGCGCGAGGCGGAATAGACCAGGCTGATCGCGATCACCAGGGGGAGGACGAACCAGTAGATGTGGACTGTGCCGGGGTTCACGACGGGCCCTCCGCCTTCAGGTTCGAGAGGTCGCTCACGTTGCCGGCCTGGGTCTCCGGGGCCGGTTCCTCGTCCTCGTCGGCATAGGCTGGGCCTTCGTAGGCGTCGTAGATCGCCAGGACGTTCAGCAGGCCCGCGACCGTCGTGTAGATCGTGCCGACCTCGACGAGCTTGCCGAGCCGGGGGTGTAGCCCGTTGATTACGTTCTGTGGCGGCTCGGCCATGAAGCCCCAGAGGATCGGGCTCATGTCGAAGTAGCTCAACGTCCCCTGAATCATGGCCGGGAGCGCGGGGAGCCCGACCCAGAGCTGGCCCAGATAATTGAGGCAAAACCGATCGGAATTGTGTAGCGGGTTGACCCAGCGCCAGTACACAATCCTCCCCTCACCCAGCGCGAAGCCGACAGCGTACAGGCTGAGGATGCAGATCAAGTAGAGCCATCCCTTGCCAGTGCGCCCCTGGTAAAAGTGTCCGAGACCGGGGAAGAGCCAGGCCAGGAAGGCGGCCTTGAGGGGGTTGTGCAGCGGAACGGGGGGAGTTTGCGCCATGTGAGGGAGAAGTACTTCCGGAACGCGGGGCCTGCATGCGTCGCGACGGTTCGTTGCGTCGCTCAACACCCAAATGATATCAGAAAACCCGGTCCGCGTGCCACCCCGGCCTCGGTCGGTCGCTTCAGGCCGAGGCGCCCCAGGTTGGCGAGGACGCGGCGATCGGCGCGGGGAGGGTGCATTCGTGGGTGACCCCCTCGACGACCTCGGGCGTGACGATCTCCAGCCCCCGCACCGCGCCGGCCATCAGGGCGAGTGAGGCGAGCCGGTCGAGTCCGCGCGGGACGCCCGCCGAGGCGGCGTGGAGCCGGTGCAGGGCGCGGAGCGTGAAGGTCGGCTCGTCGCGCCCGGCCGCCGCCAGCTTGGCGGTCACGTATCGCTCGGCGTCGCTCCGCGTCAGCGCGGGGAGGCGGATCGCCAGGTCCCAGGGGGTCCGCACCTCCTCGTCGGCCCCCGAGGTTCGGAACGCCAGGAGGACCGTGAGCCGGGCCTCGGAATGCGGGTCGAGATGGACCAGGCGATTCAGGTCGAGCCGGTCGGTCGGCGCGACGAGGTCCTGCGCGTCATCGATCGCCAGGACGACCTGGAGCCGTTGCCAACGGCAGAGCCGGACGGCGTTGGCGAGCGCCTTCCAGGCGGCGGCGCGGCCCGCGCCGGGCGCGATGCGGACGCCGAGCCCTTCGGCCAGGGCCGAGAGCATCGCCGCGCCATCGGACGGGCTGGAAACCTGCGCGAACCGACGCGTCGGACTCCTCGTCTCGGCGATCGCCTGCGCCAAAACGACCGACTTGCCCAGCCCCGGCGCGGCCTGCACGATGGCCCGGCGCTGGGCCGACTCGATCGTTTGGACGAACCGTGCGACCGCCTCGTGATGCGGCCCGGTCGGCACATACGGCGCGCCGCCGTCGAGGAACGGGTCGCGCGTCAGTCTCCAGTGGCGCTTCCACACCGGGGGTCGCTCTCCTCGCCGTTCGGTTCCTCCAGCCGGCCCACACGCCGGTTCCGCATCGCGTTCCACTCCTACGATCGGTAAGATGGGCCCCGTACCTTTCGCCTTCGCCCCAAGGGGACGAGCTTGGTCGAACGCTTCTACTGCCCAGAACTCCCGAAGGATGGCCGGTTTGCGCTCAAAGGCGACGAGGCCCGCCACCTAGCCCGGGTGCGTCGGCTCAGGCCCGGCGACGTCGTCGAGGTCTTCGACGGCCGGGGGTTCGCCACGCGGGCCGAGGTGGTCGAGGTCGGGCGCGACCGGGTCGAGCTGCGGACCCTCGGCGACCCGATCCCCGATCGCGCCGCGGCGTGCCGCCTGACGCTGGCCACCGCCGTGCCCAAAGGAGAGCGGTTCGACTGGCTGATCGAGAAGGCGACCGAGCTAGGCGTGGAACGCCTGGTCCCGCTCGTCACCGAGCGTTCGGTCGTCGATCCCCGCGACGCGAAGCTCGATCGGCTCCGTCACGTCATCGTCGAGGCGGCGAAGCAGTGCGGCCGGAACCGGCTGATGGAGCTGGACCGGTCGACCCCCTGGCCGGCATTCCTGGCCACGCAAGTCGAGACAGAGCGATGGATGGCGCACCCGAGCGGACGGTCGCCCGACGCGTGGCCGAAGCCGCGGCGCGGGGGCCACGCCACCTTGGCGATCGGCCCTGAGGGGGGATTCACCGAGGCCGAGGTCGAGGCCGCGGGCGCGGCCGGCTGGCACGCGATTCGCCTGGGTGCCACCCTCTTGCGGATCGAGACGGCCGGGCTGGCCGGCTGTTCGATGCTCCTGGCCCTCTGCGAAGGACCGGACGAATGACCGGATGGCAGACGATCGTCTCCGCGCTGGCGCTCGGGCTCTTGGCCGGCGTGCTCAGCGGGATGTTCGGGATCGGCGGGGGTCTGGTGATCGTCCCGACGCTGGTGATCCTCTTTCACGAAGAACTCAAGACGGCGACGGGGACCTCGCTGTTCGCCCTGATGTGGCCCGTCGGCCTGCTTGGGGTCATCGAATACTGGAGGCGCGGCGAGATGAGGCCCGTCCCGGGCCTCTGGATCGCGGTCGGGCTGTTCTTTGGCGCCTACGTCGGCGCGAAGATCACGGGCGCGATCTCCCCCGCGACCATGCGGCGGATCTACGGCATCTTCCTGCTGGTCGTCGGGACATACTTCCTCACCTTCCGCGCGCCAATGCCTGCGGCGCCCGCGAAATCGCCGCAAGCCGAGGTGCCGCCAGGCCCGGCGGGGACCGCTCAGGTCCACTGACCTCCCGACTTGTCCTGGTAGATCGACCAGACGTAGCCGTCGGGATCCTTCAGCGCAAACTCGCGCCAGCCCCAGCTCTGGTCGGCCGGCTCGCCCGAGACGCTCAGCATCGCCCCCTCGTCGAGGCAGTGATGATAGAAGGCGTCGATGTCATCGACCCGCAACTGCAAATGAATACCAACCCCGACCCGCACACCAGCGAACTCGGCGGCATGCGCGTCCTGAGGATGGAGCATCAGGGTGAAGCCCCCGATGCGCAAAATGGCCAGGCTGATGGGAGCCCCTTCGCGCTCGGCATGAATCTGCACAATCTGAGCGCCGATGATTTCGTTGTAGAACTCCATCGACCGGACCACGTCGTTCACATACACAAAAACGCTGGTAACCTGGGCCGCCATCCGCACCCCCTTGTGCCTCCCGAAGCATCCAACCGCCGAAGGATACCCCGAGGCCCCATTTCCTGCAACGTTTTCCGCGCACGGAACAAACCACCGAAATCCGCGTGGTAAGGTCGGGGGCTCGGGGGACAAGGGAGGATCGAATAGGTCATGTAGATAATCCCGACAGCCGCTTACGTGACACCCACGTCGGCGTTCTCCCGGGGGGCCGGCTCCATGTCCTGGCCGCAGCACCGGAAGACCTGGTCAGTGGGGTTGCAGGTACAGGGGACCGTGATCACGATTTCGGACCCGCATTTCTGGCACTGCAACCGCATGCCGACCGAGTGCTTGACGGCGTTGCTGATGTTGGTCGCTTCAACTTCGGCCATCGCTGACCTCCTGAAAATCGGGCATTGAGTTCGGGCGGAATCTCCAGGAGGGATTTACTTGCAAATGACGGACCCAAGCGACGTCGCGTTCAAGGGGCCAGGTCGGCCGTGAAGAAGTCGGCGGTTTCGCGGACGGCCGGCAGCAGGTAGCCGACCGCCGAGTAATGGCCGCAGTCGTACCAGCGGATCGGGGGCCGTCCGGCCGCGTCCCAGAGGGCCCGCGCCGAGTCGGGGGGGATGACCTCATCGACGTTGCCGGCGATCATCATGATCCGCTTGCCGACCAGGCGGTGGGCGTAGGTCAGGGGGTCGAAGGGCTCGGTCAGCGCCTTCAAGTCGGCCTGGGTCCGGCCCGAGGCGATCCAGAGCGCGCGGTACTTGGCCGCCTCGGGCATTCCCCAGAGGATGCGGGCCAGGTCGCCGCCGGCCAGGAGAAAAGCGCCCCGGTTGAGGACCGGGTCCACCGCCGCCGCGACGGCCGAGACGATCCCCCCCAGGCTGACCCCCGCCACGCCGAGTTTCTCCGGGTCGATCTCGGGCCGGCTCGCCAGCCAGGCCGCGGCGCGGCGGACGTCGCAGACGCTCTGGCGCATCGCCAGGATGGAGCGGTCGATGTCGGCGGAGAGGAACCGCTTCGGGGTCCCTGTCGGCCGGCGCTCGCCATAGTACGGCAGCTTGACGAAGAGCGCGGCCACCCCGCGATCGGCCAGCCGCGCCGCCAGGTAGCGCGAGAGCGCGAAGTCGGCCCCGAGGATGTGAAGCACGATCACGGCCGGACGCCGTCCCAGACCCTTCGGCCGGAAGTACTCGGCGTGAACCGTGTTATTCTCCGGCTCGGGCGAGATGATCGGCGAGGGGAACCGCACCGCCGCGACATGATAGTTCTCCGTCGCGCGCAACGGCTCGACCTCGAACGGGAAGACCGATGGGCCGAGCCGGAACCGCGCGGGCACCTGGTCCTCGGCCGCCGTCGGCCGGAACGCCGCCTCGCCTCGCTCCACTGCACCCAGCACCAGACTGGCGATCAGGATCAGATTGTGCATGTCCGCAGGGACTCCTCGTTCCTCCGAGCGGCGTTGTTGCGATCGGGTGCCTTGATTAGAGTACGGTGCCTCGACTGTACCGGGAAAGGGAGTTCCCCACGACCATGTCCGAATCGCACGCCGATCTCCGGCATTTGCGCCCGAGACGCGTCTGCATCATCAAGCCAAGCGCCCTGGGCGACGTGGTGAACGCGCTCCCGTCACTCGCGGCGCTCCGCGCGCGCTGGCCGGAGGCGACGATCGCCTGGGTGGTCAACCGATCGCTTCGTGGACTGCTCGACGGGAACCCCGCGATCGACGAGATCATCTCCTACGACCGCGCCCGGGCGCGCCTGAGCTTCGGGGGTTTCGCGATCCTCGCCCGGTTCCTGGCCGAGCTGCGCCGGCGCGAGTTCGACCTGGCCATCGACCTGCAAGGCTTGCTCCGCTCGGGGCTCATGACCGCTGCGACCGGGGCGAAGGTGCGCGTCGGCCTGGCCGACTTCCGCGAGGGATCGACCCGGTTCTACACCCACCGTATCCCCCCTCCTCCGTCCGACAGCCACGCCGTCGATCGGCTCTTGTGGGTCGCCGAGGCGTTCGGGGCCGACATCTCGTCGCCACGCCACGTCATCCCGCTCACCGAGACGGACCGCCAGTGGGCGCGGAGCAAGCTGGCCGGGGTCACCACGCCCCGGCTCGTACTGAACCTGGGCGCGCGTTGGCCGACGAAGCGCTGGACCCCGGAGCACTTCGCCGAGGTCGCGCGGCGCGCGGTGAGGGAGCGCGGGGCCGGGCTGGTGGCCACCGGCGCAGCCGAAGATGCCCCGGCCGTGGAGGCGCTCGTCGCGCAGATCGATCCCCAGCCGGTCCTGAACCTGTGCGGGCAGACGACCTTGCTGCAACTGGCCGCGCTGGCGGCCGAGTCGGACGTCGTGCTCTCGAACGACACCGGCCCGCTCCACCTGGCAGCGGCCGTTGGCGCCCGCGTCGTGGGGGTCTACACCTGCACCAGCCCCCAGCTCAACGGCCCCTACGGACCCCGCGCCCTGACCGTCGCAACCGGCGTCTGGTGCAAGGCGAGCTACGTGAAGACCTGCGACCGCCTCGAATGCATGGTCGAGCTGACCCCCGACCGCGTCTGGACCGCCGTCCTCACCCAGCTCGACGCCCGGCGCGCGGAGGTGACGGCCCGGTCGGTGGGATAATTCCCAATCAAGCCGGGCGGGCCGCATCTTACGCGACCCGCCCGAGCGGGATGGGCCTGGTCTTCTCGTTCCGTTCGTGCCGAGGCGACACCTCAGGCGCTCCTGGCGGCGGAGGCGTCGAGCGGGAAACCGATCATTCGTTCCAGGATGGCGATCGGGGCCTTCTCCGGCCAGGCGAGGCTCGCGCGGCGGACGATGAACGTCTGTTCGAGCGCGTACTGGCCGCTGAGGCACGAGTGGCTGCTCGTGTCGGTGAAGACGATCCAGGTCGAATCGGGCGGGAACTCCCAGCGGTCCTTCGGACAGTCGCGCTGAAAGGTCTCGTTTTCCTTGAGGAAATGGTGGAAGCGGAGCATGAACTGGTCGTACGGCGGCCGATCGAGGACCGGCACGCCCACCGTCGAGAGCAGGCGGAGCGCCTGACCGCGGAGCCGGGCCAGGGTGTTCTGCCGGTGTGGCAGGCCCGCCTTCGCGGCGTAGCGCCAGGCCAGCTGCTCGAAGCTCTCCGACGTCACCCAGATGCGCGAGCGCTCAGGGTGGATGTTGGTGAAGATCCGCAAGAGCCGGTCGCCGTACGAGGGGCGCGACGGGAACGAGTCGATGTGGATCAGGTCGTTGCGCGACCGCAAGGCGACCTTGCGCCCCGCCTCCTCGATCGGCCGGAAGCTGGCGAAGTCGATCTTCCAGTCGTGCGTGTAGCGCGGCAGGAACTGCGCCATGAAGGCGATGGCACGCTGGGAATAAGCGCGCATGATCTCGTGCATCCGCGCCCTCTGGACCTCGTCGCGCTGATCGACCCCCTTGAGCCGATCCTGGTTGGGCCGGTAGCTGATATTCTTGTGGTAGGAGGCATCGACCTGCTTCTGCGAGAGCAGGAAGGCCCGTTCCTCGTCTGTCAGTGTGAACGGCGTCCTGGGGAAATAGAGGATGTCGCCCGTTTCCAGGTGCCGATACTGCTCCTCGGTCGCCGTCGCGTTCCGCTGGTCACCCTCGAGGCAGATCCGCGCCATCGAACCCTCCCTGGTGAAATGGAAGTGGAAGGAAGCACAGCCACGTAATCCGGATGAAAATGCCCTTGGCTTTCAATGCGGGGGAAGATCCTCCTTGACGCCCTCGGCCCGCGGGGCCTCGGGTCCATGATCGACGTGATCGATGATGACCTCGGAGATCTCGTCGCCCTCCGCGAGGTGCAGGCTCCGGCGCTGGATTTGTTCGAGCAGGTGGCCGGCGTCGAACCGCTCGCCCAGGTAGTAGCGGCGAACGTCGGGGTTCAAGAGGATCTCGCCCGGCGTGCCGAATGCGAAGACGCGGCCCTCGCGGATCAGGTAGCTCCGGTCGGTCACCTCGATCGTCTCGCGGAAGTTGTGGTCGGTCAGGAGGATGCCGATGTTGAACTGACCGGCGAGGTCGCGGATCTGGTCCTGGATCTCGCTGACGGTCTTCGGGTCGATGCCGGCGAACGGCTCGTCGAGCATGATCAGCTTGGGCTCGGTGACGAGCGACCGTGCGATTTCGATTCGCCGCCGCTCGCCGCCCGAGACGCGGTTCGCCCGGGTCTTGCGGATGTGCGTCAGGCCGAACTGGGCTAGCAGCTCGTCCTGCCGCGCCCTGCGCTGGCGGCGGTTCAGGTTCGGCCGGGTTTCGAGGATCGCCATCAGGTTGTCTTCGACCGTGAGCTGCTTGAAGACGCTCGAATCCTGCGCCAGGTACCCCATGCCGGAGCGGGCGCGCTGGTACATCGGCAGATTCGTGACGTCTCGGCCGTCGAAGACGACCTGGCCGCCGTCGGCGGTGATCAGGCCGATGGTCATCCGGAAGCTGGTCGTCTTGCCGGCGCCGTTGGGTCCGAGCAGGCCGACGACCTCACCCTGCGAGACCTCGAAATCGACCCCGTTGACCACCTGGCGGCGTCCGTACCATTTTTCCAAGCCGCGGGCTTCCAGCAAGGCCATGGGCCGATCCTCCTTGATCACGCCGAGCCGAACGGGCTCGCGATTGCCGCGGGTGTTTCGCCGACCGACCCTCCCGCCTCAGCGAATCCACCTCATCCGTTCCAGGTAGGGCCGGAACGGGATCCGGAAATCCCGGCTCAGCCGGATGTCGGGGCCGAACGGCTTGCCGTGAGGCCAGTAGACGAAGAAGGCCTTGCCGGTGATCAGGGCCCGGGGGACCTCCCAGCTGGCTCGGTTCGACGGGTCCCAGCCATACTCGGGA
>JBKOZB010000336.1:0-4690 GCA_046744225.1 Planctomycetota bacterium
GATCAGGGCGGCCGCCTGGCCATGGCGAGTCAAGTTGGTCTTCAGGAAGATCGGGCTCGCGGTCGGCCGAGGCGCGCCGCGGACTACGTCCAGGTCGCACTCAGGATCGGGATCGTCGCAGTTCAAGGTGGGCGGGATCAGGCCTCGGTGGGCCCCGAGCAGGCTGGCAATTAGCTCGACCGCACCGCAGCCGGAGACGATGTTGCCGAAGGACCCCTTCAAGGCCGTGACCGCGATCGACCCACGATCGCCGAAGATGCGATGCAGGGCGCGGGCCTCGGCCAGGTCGGAAAGCCGGGTCGCGGCGCCGTGGGCGTTGACGTGGCCGATCTCGGCCGGCGCCAGCCCAGCGTCGCGGAGGGCCGCGCGGATCGCGATCTCGGTCCCGGTCCCCGCGGGGTCGAGCCCGCCGCCGGGCGTGGCGTCGCAGCCGGAGCCGAAGCCGAGGATCTCCCCGTGGATCGTGGCGCCCCGCTTCCGGGCGTGTTCGCGCTCTTCGAGGATGAGGATGCCAGCCCCCTCGCCGGGAACCCACCCGTCGCGCCGGCGATCAAACGGGCGGCAGGCCTGGCTCGGCTCGCCGCGCCAGTGCGACATCTGGTCGAGCAGGCTCATGCGCACCAGGCTCAGGGGGTGGATCTTCGAGTCGGCCCCGCCGGTGATCATGATGTCGGCCCGGCCCCGCGCGATGATCCGGCTCGCCTCGCCGATCGCGAGGTTCGAGGCCGCCTCGGCCTCGGTGATCGTGTTGCTCGGCCCCTGGCAGTCGAGCAGGATCGAGATGTGGCAGGCAAGCATGTTCGGCAGGTACTTCAAGAGCCAGGTCGGGGGGATCATCGGGATCCCCTCGCGGCCGTAGGCCTTGTAGTCGAACGCCTCGGCGGCCGGCTCGAACGCGTGGTTAATGGCGGGGGCCAGTTCGTCCAGCTCGGAGGAGATCAGGCCCGCGCCCAGGTCCACCCCGATCCGGGTCGGATCGACCCCACCGCCGACCAGTCCGGCGTCGGCGAACGCCTGCTCGGCCGCGGCGACCGCGAGCTGGATGTCGCGGGCCATGTACTTCAGGCTCTTGGTCAGCGCCTTGCGGTGGGCCGGGTCAGGCAGCGCGAACCGCTTCGGCCACGTCTTCGGGTCGAAGTCGTCGATCTCCCCGCCCACGTCGTTGGGCAGACCCTCGACCGGGAAGGCGAGGAGCCGGTGCACTCCCCCGCGCCCCTCGGCCAGGGCCGACCAATTGGCGTCCGGTCCGGCCCCGAGGGGGCTAATCAGGCCCAGACCGGTGATGACCACACGGCGTTCGGAGCGAAGCATGAGAAACTCGTCGATCTCCACCGTGGTGGGGTTGGATCGCCGGGCCCGTGCCCCGGCGGCGCGGGCAAAGCGCCGAAGGTGGTCGCCGATCGATCCCAGCCCAGGGGCTACGCGCGGGGTTGTCCGTTCGATTGACTGGCGTTGGCGAGCGCCTCGGCCCGGCTTTGCGCTTTGGCCAGGTCGAGGACCCCCAACAACTGCTGGGTGAACACGAAATTCTTCGGGCCGAAGATTTGGTTGGCGCGCGAGTTGTCCAGGTGGGCGAAAACAATCTCGGCATCGGCGAGCAACTGGCCTTCCAGAAACGCCTTGGCCTCGACAACGGCCCCTTCGCTCCGAAGGTCGGTCAGGGTGACCTCGTAAATGAGCTGGTCCCCGGCGCAGGCGACGCCAAAGAACTCGGCGCGCGGAATTTTCGCGAGCACGACCTTCTCGGCGAACCCCCCGGCCTCGCCGACCAGGATCCCCCCGGTCTGCGCCAGCCCCTCGATGATCAGTGATGCCGGCATCACGGGATAGCCGGGAAAGTGGTCGTGCAGGTGCTCCTCGGCCAAGGTCAGGTTCTTGATGGCGCGGGCGAACTGGCCGCTCCGGAATTCCAAGAACTTATCGATCCAGATCCATCGCATGATCGGAGCCACCTGCCGAAATCGGCGAAAGGACGACCGTTCCGCTCCTGGAGCGCCCAGGGAGGCCGCACGCCACGGCCTGTTGACGACCCGCGCGCCTAGGAACGGCGGCGCGACACGCGACGGCGCGCCACCGCGCCCCTCAGACCGACAACTTGCTCTGCACGTACTGGACGAGCATCTCGACAGTGTACAGGTCGCCGAGCTTCTCGACCTGGGGGTTGGCCGCGAACTCGGTCAGGTCGGCGAACGGCATCCGCGCCTTCAACTCGTCGAGCCCCTTGGTCGTCAGCTTGCCGTCGTGGATCATCTCGGGATCGGAGACAACGTTCTCGGGGAACAGCTCGCCGCGGGGGATCTTGATCCCGAAGTTCCGCTCAAGCCGGAACACGATGTCGAGGAAGTCGATCGATTCCGCGCCCAGGTCACCTTGAAGGGTCGCGTCGCAGGTGACGTCCTCCTCATCCACGCCCAGGGCGTCGACCAAGGTGGCTTGAACCTTCTGGAAGATCTCGTCGTGTGTCGGCATAACATCCTCGAATGATAGGGGAGCGCCAATCCCATCCCACCAGGGAGATCAATCGACCGCCGCCGAAGATTGGGGGACTCATCTAATCGTCGGCGAAACCAGAGAAGCAACTTCAACTGCGCGGAGTGCAAGCTTGGAGACTACCGGGCCGCCCGGTCTGACCCCGCGGCTCGACAAGGAGCAGGGCGGACCGGGCGGAACTATCTTGCTGATTTTTGGAAATTCCTGCAACATCTCTCGGACGTGCCGCTGGGCAGACGGTGGACTCAGAACCCGGGAGGCGGGGTTGCGGAGGCACATCCGGCTGGGTCGGGGGCTTAGCTCTCGGCATGCGGGGCGAGGGCGGCGGGCTTCGTTTCGGACGACGGCGGCGGGCCGATCCGGATCATCGCCCGGGCGCCCACCGACCCCTTGCGGAGCGTGGCGAACAGGTCGCGCAGGCCCGCCACGATCGCCGCGTCGGTCGGGTGCAGCTCCGGGTCGCGATCCCGCAGGTTGTAACGCGTCAGGGTGAACCGACCCTTGACCATCTCCTGGCCATCGATCAGACCGACCCCTTTGAAACTGCTCTCGCGCTCGCCGTGCGAGACCAGTTCGACCCGCAGTTGCAGTTGCCGGCCCGGCTCGACGAAGCTGCCGTATTTGATCGTCTTGGCCTGCTTCAAGACCACCACGCTGTGCGCGAAATCCTCCAGGTCGCGGATCAGCCAGGCGCCGGACTGGGTCAGCGCCTCGAGCATCAACACCCCCGGCATCACCGGAAAACCGGGAAAGTGGTCGGCCAGATACTCCTCGGCCAACGACAGGTTCTTGACCGCGACCAAGGATTGACCGGACTCTAACTCGACGATCCGGTCGATCAGGACAAAACGCATGGAAATCCCCAAGGAAGGCGCGAGGCCCGGGCCGGGAGCACTCGATGGAGGACCGTTCGATTCCGCCTCGTTCTCTACAATCCCATATCAAGTCGAGCATTGTAGTCACTCATCCGACGAGGAGCAAGGGACATCCGACCTTCCCTCCCCCCTCCGATCGGGATTGGACCTGGGCTGCCTCTTCCTAGTACGTCCAGTCTACTAGTACTCCAGTCTACAACCCTCGCTGTCAAGGTCAATCCAAACTAAGCAATTGACTTAAGTTCTCCATAACCTCGATACTCACAGTAATGAGTTCGCGTTGTCGTCGTTCCTCAAGATATTCGATTGAGATTTCCAGTCAAGGATCGGCTTCGGATCGGATTGAAAGTTCAGTTTTTTCAGAAGGCCCGGGTTTTCCTGCCCTGGCCCGGTTTTCGCTCGGGCACCTCATAGGCAAGAGACGACACGACCCTTATACTGGCAGCGATGTTGATGCCCGGAAGGCCCCGAAAACCAATCTCTCGGCCTGGTTGTCCTACCTTTCACGAGAGTTCCTCCGATGCCACGCGGCCCAATCTGGATCGTCGGTCTGGCCTCGGTCTTGATGCTTGGATGCCTGCACGCACCAGTGATCTGGTCTCCGGACGGGCGCTGGTTGGCCTACACAATGGCGATCCAGCCGGGTTCCCGGATGCTGGCGCCTTGGTGGCTGTTGGAGACGGTGCCGCCGGCCGGGTCCGATCTGTCGTCGGCGCGGCCGAAGCGGCGGCTGGCGGCGGCGTACCGGCTCTGGGCGACGCGGGCGGAGACGGGCGAATCGGTCCTGCTCGAAGAGTCGCGGGGGCCTTTGACCTCGCCCGGCTGGAGCCCCGACGGGAGGGCGCTGGCGTTCGGTCGGCTCGTCCCCGAGACCGACGGGTGGGCGCGGTTCGAGATCGTGGTCCAGGACGGTCCCGGCCGGCAGCGGGTCCTGTTGAGCCGGCCTCACTTCGAGCTCGACGCCAAGATGGCGGACTTGCCCGGCCTGGCGCCGGCGTGGAGCCCGGACGGACGCTACCTGGCCGTTCCCTGGTTCCAGCAGACGCTCAGCCTGGCGATCGTCCGCGCCGACAACGGGCGGCTCCTCAAGGTGATTGACGATGCATACTGGCCCTCCTGGTCGCCCGACAAGACGATGCTGGCGTTCGTGCACGGGGGCGACCCCGCGTCGTTGCAATGCCTCGACACGAACTTCGGCCTGTCGCGCCACCTGGCCGACATCGGCGAGACGAGTCAACCGCCGGCCTGGTCGCATGATGGCCGCTCGGTGGTGGTGATCGCCGGGGTTTCCGCCCCGCCACCGGGATTGGCTCCGTTGCCGGGAC
>JBKOZB010000094.1:0-19446 GCA_046744225.1 Planctomycetota bacterium
ACGTACGACCGAGAAACCGCCCGGGCCCCCGTGCCGACGAGGCGGGGATGGGTCGAAACTCATGCTGTTCTTATGATGTTCCTGAGCAGGATTGGTTCCTCTCTCCGACGAGGCAGGGGGTTGGGTCGAAACACCCGTCTAATTCCCAGGCCCGCGGACGCGGTCCGATTCGGGGGCCAGATGGAGGGCTCGGCCTAAGACACTATCGGGCCCGACAGGGCGCCTGACCTGGTGTTCTCAAAAATCGGACACTTTCACCGGGTCTGTGTATCAGGTTGGTCCGGTGCAGGGCCGCGGCCGCCTTCAGCTCGCGACCGCTGATCCGGAACCGGGACCTACTACCGCCCGCCACAGCGATCGGGCCGTATCTCCTCGATCCGCCGCGCCGGGTGCGTTGCGACCCGATCGAGCAACTTCTCGGAGCGAGGCGAACCTCGGTCCAGCCCCAGCTCAGTTGAGCCAGAGCCACCACCGCGAGCGGAGCCGCGCCAGCCTCCCCAGGATGTTCCCGCGGGGAGACGGTGTGGTCGGCGCCTCGATGTCCGGCGCGGGCTCGTCCGGCATCAGGTGCCCCATCTGCTCGATAGCCAGCGCGTGCACGGCCCGCTGCATCTCGACCAGCGCCGGGTCGCCCGGTGGGAAGTCCAGGAGTTCCTGGTAGAGGTCGGGCGTCAGTTGATAGTTCCGCGAGAGGAGAAAAACGATCAGGGCCAGCTCGGAACGGAGACGTTCGGCCTCGTCTTCGGCCTCGAAGACCAGCCTCAGCATCGCGTCGTACTCGGGATCGGCCTGATCCGCCTGTCGCCCCGGGAGCGACCAGGTCTGACCATCGGCCAGCGGAACTCTCGCTCCCTCGACGAACGTCGGCCGGCGCAAGGCTTGTTCGTCCGCCATGAGTCCCCACCTCGGGCTGGAATACAGGCCAGTCATGGTGAGCCTCGTCTGTTCGCGTGATTGTTCGTCAAGTGGACCCGTTCTTACTATAGGACATCCAATGCGCATGCGGGAACGGCGGGACCACTCAACCAGACGAGGGGATTCATCAGATCGTATAGATTATGCCTGAAACAGTCGAGACGTTCCTCCTTCCGTTGTCGCAGCAGAGCGAATCCGCGCGGGCTCATCCAAGTCTTACACTGCCGAGCGGTTCAATAGCGATGGAAGGCGTATTCGGGGTTCGCCGGGTCGAAGTCGAGCGCCGTCAGGTCGGCATCGAGGTCGAGGTTCTCATAGATGTAGCGCTCGGCCAAGAGCAGGTCGCCCGAGTGGTCGGGCGCGGGCCGCTCGTAGTTGCTAATTTGCAGGGGGATGCGGGTCTCCGGGTCGTAAAGGACCTCGACGCGCGCGAAGGGGCGATCGGAATGATCGTGCGGGTGGATGTGGATCGATCGAAGCCAGGACCGGCCGTTGAGATCGGTCGTCCGGTCGAGGATGGTCATGGCCTCGGCGTCCTCCAAGTCCATGCGCCGGAAGTCGATCAGTTTCTTGGTCAGGTTGGCCAGTCCCGCCTCGGTGACGGCATGCCGGGAATCGGCCAGGGCCAGCGGGTGCGTGGGCGGCACCGCCAGGCGCGGGACGAGGAGCCGGGCGACTCCGCTGGTGTGCGCGATCACCTTGTTCTCGTGATGCCCCTCGGCGTAAACCACCTCTTTCCCCTCTTGGGGGGCGAGGAACTTGAAGTAAATGGCGAACGGGTTGTGGCGGACCTTCATCGCCAGGGTCTGCTCGGGCCCGAGCGTGCCGTTGATCCGCTCCTGTTTGCGGAAAGTCGCCGTGTAACTCTCGACCGTTTCGAGCCGCGCCTCGACGGCCAGAAGCGTGTCGAGGAGGAGCTTCTTGGCGGCCTCCCCTTCCAGACGTCCCTCGGGCCAGGAGGGCGGAGTCTCGCGACCGACCGCGACCGGGGCAGACTCCGACTCCGTGGCCGGTGTCGCGGCCGGCTCTTCGAGCGGCTCGGTCAGCCACCAGCTCAGGCCCCCCAGCGCGGCCGGCACCATCGCGAGGACGAACGAGGACGTCAGAACCCACCAGTGCCGCGGTCGTTCGAACCGCGCATGCGACATCCACCGAATGAGTCTCGCTGCCATGCGCACAGACTCCGGATTCAACGAGTCGGAGGATCGAGATTCGTCGGGTGAGGACCGCGGGAAACCGAGACTTTCCCTTGATTTCCTTATCGACCCAGTGTGCTCGAAAGATTCACGGTTCGTCAATGGGTTTCATTAAGATGACTCCGCGCAGCTGGTCCTACCGGCGCGACCGGCCCCGTACGTATCGGCTGAATTGACCGATGTGGGGTCGCCCGTCTAGGATAAGATATTCCCCACCAGGGTCAGCCCCGGGGCCGCGCGCGGCCCCGGACCCGCTTGAGTCTCGACCGGTTCCTCGGAGGAGGTTGCTCACACCATGACGCAGATCGAACAGGCGCGCCTCGGCATCATCACACCCGAGATGGAGTATGTCGCCCGGCGCGAGTCGCTGGACCCCGAGTTGATCCGGTCCGAGGTCGCGCGCGGACGCATGGTCATTCCCGCCAACACGGTCCACCTGACGCTCGGCCTGGAGCCGATGGGCATCGGCATCAAGGCTCGATGCAAAATTAACGCCAATATCGGCAACTCGGCCGTCACCTCGAACATCGACAACGAGCTGGCCAAGCTGAAGACGGCCGTCGGCCTGGGCGCCGACACGGTCATGGACCTCTCAACCGGCAGCAACATCGATGCGATCCGCCAGGCCATCATCGCCGCCAGCTCCGTCCCGGTTGGCACCGTCCCGATCTACCAGGCCGTCCAGCAGGTCAAGCACGTCGAGGACCTGACCGAGCAGGACCTGCTCGACATCGTCGAGCACCAGGCGAAGCAGGGGGTCGATTACATGACCCTGCACGCCGGCATCCTCCGCGACTACATCCCCCTGACCGCGCACCGCGTCACCGGGATCGTCTCGCGCGGCGGTTCGCTCATCGCGCAGTGGATGATCGCGCATCATAAGGAAAACCCGATCTACACCCGCTTCGAAGACTTCTGCGACATCATGCGGCAGTACGATGTGACCTGGAGTCTGGGCGACAGTCTGCGGCCCGGCTCGATCGCCGACGCCTCCGACGCCGCGCAGTTCGCCGAGCTGAAGACCCTGGGCGAGCTGACTCGCCGCGCCTGGGGGCGGGGCTGCCAGGTGATGGTCGAGGGGCCGGGCCACATCCCGATGGACCAGATCGCCATGAACATGGAGAAGCAGGCGATCGAGTGCGACGAGGCCCCGTTCTACGTCCTCGGCCCGCTCGTGACCGACATCGCGCCGGGCTACGACCATATCACCTCAGCCATCGGCGCCGCCTTGGCCGGCTGGCACGGCGCCAGCATGCTCTGCTACGTCACGCCCAAGGAGCACCTCGGCCTGCCCGAAGTGGAGGACGTGCGCCAGGGCGTGATCGCCTACAAGATCGCCGCGCACGCCGCCGACCTGGCCCGCCACCGCCCCGGCGCCCGCGACCGCGATGACGCCCTGAGCCGCGCCCGTTACGCATTCGACTGGGAGGATCAGTTCCGGCTCTCGCTCGACCCCGAGACCGCCCGCCGGATGCACGACGAGACCCTCCCGCAAGAGGCGTTCAAGACCGCCGCCTTCTGCTCGATGTGCGGACCGAAGTTCTGCTCGATGCGGATCACCGAAGACCTGCGCAAGCACGCCGCCCAGGCCGCCGCGCTGGTGCAGATCGAGACGTCGGAGCCGGTCGGCATCGGCGGGTAAGAGGCTGTTCGGGGAGGACCTATTCCTCCAAGAATCCCCCTTTCCCTCCATCTCATTCCGCATGGGATATAATGGGATGGAAATAGGGAAATACTTGGGCGCCTCGGGCAATAATCCCCGCGCGAGCGTTCCCGTCCGATCTTCGCAACCTTCGAGGAGTACCGATGCGCTCGTCCTGGAACGCTCGATCGAGGCCGACTGATCCCCGAGCCCCTCGACGGGCCGTGAAGCCCACCCTGGAATCGATCGAGGACCGCCTCCTTCTCCATGCCGGCGTGAATAGTCACCTTGCGGCGGCCGCGCATCATGCTCCGGCCGTGGCCGCCAGCGCCCAGCGGAACCCACTGGCGCCGTATCGGGTCTTCGAGGGGACGATCACGCGCGGGCCGGCGGCTGGTCTGACGCTGAATGGGCCGCTCGTGCTGGGCTACTCGGGACGGATCCAGGTCATCGGCTACCTGTTCGAGCCGGGGGGGACGAGGATCTCGGTCTTCGGAACTGACTTCGGCGGCGGGGTGGCGCTGACTTTTATCATCCCCACGAAGACCTCGTCCGTCAGGGTCTTGGCCTTCGGCAGCGGACAGTTGAACGGCGTGCGGGGCGGGCTCCCCGATGGCCTGACGCTGGTCGGGGCCGGCAACCTGTCCGGCCCCGACTTGAAGCGCGACTTCGGGCATTGGGCGACGGTCGCGCCGGCGAAGGTCGCGGGGGTCTGACGGAACCACCAGCCCCCTGCCCTTCGCGGCGCGGTGGTTTTAGCTCGCCTTGGCCAGCTTCAGGGTGGTCCGTGTCGCGGCGGCGGCCGAGGTGAACGCCTCGATCAACTGCATGTCGAGCGAGATGTTCCCCTCGTTCTCGGGGTGCCACTGCACGCCGACGACCCACCAGGCCGGGTCCTTCCCTTCGAACGCCTCGATCAGGCCGTCGGGCGCGACCGCGCCCACGCGGAAAATCGAGGCGAGCTTGCGGATGCCCTGGTGGTGGTAGCTGTTGACCCGGATCTCGCCCGGTCCGTAGATCTCCTCTATCCGCGTCCCCGGCTCCATGACGACCGTGTGCCGGTGGACGCCCCCTTGCGGGTCGCGGTGCGGAAGGCCGCGCGGCAGATCCTCGGGGAGGTGGAGGAAGATGCCGCCGCCGGAGCAGACATTCAGTTCCTGCATCCCCAAGCCGATGCCGAGCGTCGGAATCCGCCGCTGCTGGACGAGCTTACAGAGTAGGCGATCGGAACTCTCCCGCCGCTCGGGGACGACCGTCACCGATGGGTGCGGCGCGAGCCCCATCTTCTTCGGGTCGAGGTCGTCTCCGCCGGTCAGGAGCACCCCGTCAAGCCGGTCGAGGATCGGCGCCAGGTCGTGTTCCTTGACCAGCGGCGGGATCATCACGGGGAGGGCCTTGGCCGCTAGGATGCAGTCGTAGTAGCCGCTGTGCATGAAGCTGTGCGGCGTGCGCCCCTTGACATGGGCGCGGAAGTCGGTGTTGATGCCGATGAGTGGACGATCCTTCATGGCGGGCGTCCCTTCCTTGCGTTGGCGTCAGCGAAATCCGTTCGTTGACCGCCCCGTGGCGGCCTCTCGGCCCGACATGAGCCGCGAGACCCGATACGCCGAACGAGGCGGAGCCAGTGCGGCGAATTCCACGAGGGAATGGCCGCGTCCGCTATGACTTCCTGGTCCCCAGGCGGAGGCGCTGGGCTCCCTTGACAACCCAACGGATTCGAGGGGACCAAATCGAAGTAGCTTCGATTGGTGTGACGCGAGAGGTGAGTCAATTCCGACTAATCTTCATGCCCCCTCATCGAGGCGCGGTTGAGTCTAACGGCCGCGCGGGGCGGACTCAAGAAAAATCCCCTTGTTTTCCGCCATTTTTTTCGAAGTTTTCCTCGGTCGCGATTCGGGAAGACAAGGTATCAATGGTGGGTATCAGTTCGGGCACCAAACCAAGGCCGCCGGATCGCCGCCAGAAAGAGGCGTGAGGCCATGACCGGACTGCCGGGCCGGTTACGCGGCGACCGCCAATCCCTCGCCTTTTAAATATCAAATTTCTAACGTATTTCTATGAAAAATAACGAAAGGCGAACGCCTGCCGGGCCCCGTGAAGGCAAGGGGCCCGGCAGCAAGCAGGGGGTTCAGGGCCTGGCGGCCTTGGCCACCTCGGTCTTGGGCGCGGAGGCAGCCGGGGGCTTGGGGGCGCCGGGGTACTGATCCTTGAGGAACCGGACCACCATGGTGATGTCGTTCTCGGTCAACTGCCCGGCGAAGGCGGGCATCTGGTCCTTCGGCTCGAGGTATCCATACAGGTCGGGGGCGCCGGGCTTATGGATCATGCGGGCGATCCACTGGGACGAGCCCCAGGCGAAGAGCTTGGGGGCGTCGCGGTTCCCTCCTTCGGTCAGCCCTTCGACGACGTGGCACTGGCCACATTCCTTGACGAACGGCACCTGGCCCGGGTGGTTCGCGACGTTGTACTTCGGGTCGTTGAGCCACTCGTCGGGGGTCAGGTCGGGGGGGATCGTGGCGAACGTGGCGACGAAGTCGGCGACGTCATCGAGTTGTCTGGGACTGAGCTTCGACGACTTCTTCCGCTCGGCCATGCCGTCGCACTGCGGGACCTTGCCGAAGTAGGTGGGCGACCGGGGTTTGTCGAGCAGGCCGCGGACCCAGGCGCGGGTGCCGAAGCCCTTGAGGTCGGAGGCCGTCTGCGCGCCGAGGCCTTTGCCGTCGAAGTAGTGACAGCCGAGGCACTTCTGCTCCAGGACGCCCTTGCCGTGGTAGAGCGGGTCGCGGAGCAGGATGTAGGCCGATCCATCGGGCGGGATGCGGACCTCCGGGTCGTCGGCCAGCGCCAGGGCGCGCCAGCGGGCCGTGTCGGCCTTGACGCGGGCCGCCTGGAACTGCTTGTCCTGGGCGTCGGCCCGCCAGGCTTCGTTGGTCAGGCAGCCCGCCCCGCCGACCAGGGCAAACACGAAGCCGCAGGCCAGGAAGTGCGCGAGCTTGCTGGGCAGGATGCGGTCGAAGAGTGGGATCAGGAGCAGCACGACCATGATGGCCGTCGGGATGATGATCGTGCCGATGACCTCGCGCTTGCCGGGGAAGAGCTTGAGCATCTGGAAGAGCGAGAGGAAGTACCACTCGGGTCGCGCTGGGTAGTCGGAGCTGGACGGGTCGGCGGGGGCGTCGAGGTTGGCACCCCCCTCGCTCAGTACGAGGTACAGGAGGACCCCGAACACGGCGAGGCTGGCCACGCTATCCATGAAGAGCTGCTCGGGCCAGAACTTCCCTTCGGTCCGCTTATGGGCGTTGCGCGGGGGCGTCAGGCCGTGGCGGCGGAACAGAGCGAGGTGCGCTGTGAGGCAGAGGACGAACAGGGTCGGCAGCACGCCGACGTGCAGGCCGTAGAACCGGGTGAGCGTCTGGTTGCCGTAATCGGACCCGCCGACGACGACCTTCTGGAGGTACGGGCCGAGCACCGGGGCGCCGCCCATGATGTTGGTGGCCACCTTGGTCGCCCAGTAGCCTTTTTGGTCCCAGGGGAGCAGGTAGCCGGTCAGGCTGAAGCCGAGCGTCAGGAACATCAGCGCCATGCCGAACCACCAGTTGACCTCGCGCGGCGAGCGATACGCACCGTCGAAGAGGACCTGGAGCAGGTGCATGGCCAGGAGTACGACCATCGCCTGCGAGCCAAAGTGGTGGATGCCCCGGATGAACCAGCCGAGCGTCATGACGTCGTTGATGTAGAAAACGCTCCCCCAGGCCGTCGTGGACGATGGGCTGTACGAGAACATCAGCAAGAGGCCGGTCGCGAGCTGGATCAGGAACGTCGTGCTTAGCGCCGAGCCGAAGACGTATCGCCACCGGGCGCCGCCCGGGATCGGCTCCTCGAGCGCCTCGTGGAGGATCGCACGGTAGCCGGTCCGGTCGTCGAGCCAGTCGGCCAGTTGATTACGCAAGGGGGATCTTCTCCTCGGTCTGGGTCCGGAACCGCTGGAACCGGACGCGCACTTCCGGGTCGGGGTCGGTCGAGAGCGTGACGTCGAGCCGATCCATGCCGCGCGGGGGGACCTGGTTGAGCGGCTTGCCCTGGAGGTCGAAGTGGCTCGTGTGGCACGGGCAGAGGAAGCTCTTGCCGTCGCCCACCAGGTTGACCGCGCAGCCCAGGTGTGGGCACTCGGCCGTGAACGCGATCACTTGATCCTTCGATCCCTCGGGCTGGCGGATCAGCCAGACCGAGCCGATCGGCTCCCTTGGGTACTTGACCCAGGCGTCCTGGCGCTCGTCGATGATCGCGAACGCCTTCGGCTCCTCCACGCCCAACTGGCTGAGCCGGGTCAAGGACTCGTAGTCGCCCCGCTTCGACGTCCGCCAGAGCGGGTCGAGCAGGTAGGCGACTCCCGGGACGGCCAGCGCCAGGGCCATCAAGTTCCCCAGCGCGATCGTGCCGAACCGGTACAAATCGCGACGGTTCATCAGCGAATCTCCCTCGGCAAAGGGGCGAGACGGACTCGACGCAAGCCGCGCAAGGCGGGGACCGACACGAGGCGCGTCCCATGTCGGCGGGCCCAACATCCTAAGAGGCGAACAGAATTGACTTGGTTACCTTGATTTCCGGCGTTCGGGCCAATTCTGTCAGAGACCTCTAAACCAATTTGCGCCGGGCGGATCAAGGGCGGGTGGCGGCGGCTTCCGTCGTCTCGGCCCCGAGGCTCCGGCGCACGGCGGCGAGCACCCGTTCGATGCTCTCGGCGAGCGGCTCGGGCAGGTTCGCACCGGCCGCCGCACGATGGCCACCGCCGCCGAACTGCCCGGCCAGCCACGCGCAGTCCAATCCGTTGCGCGACCGGACGCTCAGCTTGATCCCCCCCCGCACCAGCTCGATGAACAGCAGGCCGACCTCGACACCGGTCAGGCTGACCGTGAAATCGACCAGGTCCTCGGTGTCCTGCGGGATCGCCCCGGTGCGCACCAGGTCGCCGCGGGTGACGGTCGCATACGCGATCCGGCCGTCCGCGTCTATCCGCAGGCCCGCCAGCGTCTCGCCCATCAGGCGGAGCCGGCCCAGGGTATTCCGCTCGAACAAGAGCCGGTAGATCGCGTCGATCTCGGCCCCCGACTCGACCAGGTCGGCCACCGTCCGGAGTGTTTCGGGCTTGGTGTTCGAGTGCCGGAACCAGCCGGTATCCATCGCGATCGCCGTGAGCAGGCCGGTCGAGACCTCGTGGGTGAACTGCCCGCCGAGCGCCCGGATCGCCCGGACGATCAGAGTGCCGGTCGCCTCGGCCGACGTGTCCTTCAGGAACGTCGCCCCGAGGTCATCCTGGCTGACGTGGTGGTCGATCACCACGCGAGGACCGTTGAAGCCGCGGATCACCTCGGCCATGTCGCCGAGCTGGCTCCAGGCCGACAGGTCGAGGATCACCGCCACCTCTCGGTCGGCCAGGTCGCCCGGCATCACGTGGGTGCCGAGGCGCTCGAAGAGCGAGCCGTGCGGGTCGAGGTAGTCGTACCGGGGGGGCGTCCAGCTGGCGTTGACGACCCGGACATCCTTCCCCTTCTGACGGAGCAGCCCCGCCATCCCCACCTCCGAGCCGAGGGCGTCGCCGTCGGGCCGAACGTGCGTGGTCACGAGGAACCGGTCGTGCGTCTCGATCAGGTCGGCCAGCGGGGTCCAGTCGATGCTCATGTGAAGGCTCGGCGGGGCGAGTTTGGGTTTGCCGTCATCTTAGCGGAACCCGAAAGGAGCCCGCAACCGGAGGATTCACCACGAAGGCACAAGGGACAGAAGAAAGGAGAATGATTCAGACTTCTCGATCCGTCTTCTTTGTGTCCTTTGTGGCTTGTGGTGAATCTTCTTCAGGTGGTGTAGGCATCGACCCGGAACAGGCCGAGGTTGTCGCGGGCCCAGGCGATGGTCTCGTCGAGCGCCTGGTCGAGCGTGTATTGCGGCCTCCACCCCCAGAGCGACTGCGCCAGGGCCGTGCCGGCGAGCAGGCGGCCGACCTCGCTTGCCCGGGGCCGAATGCGCGCGGTGTCGGTCTCGACCCGGAGGGGCTTGCCGAGCCGGTCGGCGATCCGCTCGACCAGCTCGCCGATTGCGACGTCCTCGCCCCGGCCGATGTTGACCGCCCGGCCGAGCGCCGCGTCGCACGAGGCGATGGAGACGAATCCCGAAACCGTATCCTTGACGTAGATGAGATCGCGCCGAGGGTCCAGGCTGCCGAGCCGGACGACCGGGCGCGTCAGGGCCTGGCTGATGATCGTCGGGATGATCGCGCGGGCCGACTGCCTCGGGCCGAACGTGTTGAACGGCCGGAGGATTGTCACCGGCAGGCCGAAGGTGCGGGAGTAGCTCTCGCCCAAGGCGTCGGCGCCGATCTTGGTGGCCGCGTAGGGCGACTGGCCCCGCAGCGGGTGCTTCTCGTCGATCGGCACGTACTGCGCGGTGCCGTAGACTTCGGAGGTCGAGGTCAGCACGACCCGCTCCAGCGACTCGCTCGCGCGGCAGGCGTCGAGCACGTGCGCCGTGCCGAGCACGTTGGTCTGAACGACATCGAACGGGTTCTGGTACGAGTAGGGGATCGCGATCAGGGCCCCCAGGTGGAAGACCCAGGCCCTCCCCTCGACCGCCTTGCGCACGGCCTCGGGGTCCTTCAGGTCGCCGCGATGAACCTCGATCGCGCCCTGGACGTCGCGCGGGAGCCGGTCGATCTGCCCCCGATCGTCTCGGCCGTTGTACCGCACCAGCACGCGGACCTCATGGCCGTCGCGGACCAGGCGCTCGGTCAGGTGGCTGCCGATGAACCCCCCCGCCCCCGTCACCAAGACCGTCTTGCCCATCGCCGGCCACTCCCTTTCCCCGTACCACCTCATCCTGAACATCCATCGGCCAGCCATGGTACGTTTTTTCCCAGGCCGGGCAACCGGAAGAAATCCGGCGTCCTCGGCCGGACCCCTCCCCGAAATCCAACAGGTTGCCCTGATCCAAGAACTGAACTCATACCGGATCTCCTTCCATTGTTCGCCGAGTCCTCTAAAGACCTCGGATCTCCTTGTCGATATTGATTAACAACACGGAAGGGTCGTTCACCGGACAAGGAGGACCGATTCCGCCGGGAATCGATCAGCGACGGCAATGGCTTCCCAACAATGCGGAGAACTTCCGATGACGTTGCGATTGGTATTGGTGAGTGCGGTGGCCGGGCTGGGCTTGTCCCTGCCAAGCGGGGACGACCTCAGCGCCTGGGCCCTCCGTGCTCGGAACTGGATGAACGCGAGGCTGGCCGAGTGGGATCCTCCGATCGGGAACGAGGAAGGCGCGTTCGTCTTCGCCGCTGAAGCCGCCGAGCCAACGCCGACCGAGCCGACCCCGACTCAGGCCACGGCTCCCTCTTCGTCCGCGACCCGGGCCGCGGCAATTGATTCGGTCTTTGATGCCGTGCAAGACGAGATCGCAGCGAGTTTTGCGGCCGACCTGACCCCGGTCGAGCCTGCTCCGAAAGCCCTCCTGGCCGAAGCCGAGACGACGGCCGCCCCCGTCGAGGCGCCCGAGTTCGATCCCATGGAGGTGGGCGACGACCTGTACCCCGGCCTCGCCTTTGCCCTGAACCGCGAGGCCGAGGGGATCGTGATCGCCCTTCCGGCTCCGGCTGCCTCGCGGAGCGAGCAGTGGGCGCAGGCGATCCGACTGACCCGCGAGGCGGCCTACGCCTGGGCGAACCTGTTGCACGGGCCCGCCGTCGTCACGATCGAGCCCTGATCCGAATCCGAGCGACGTGACGAGAGCGACGCAATTGAACACGACCCGGGTCCGGGTCGTGTCGCATTTCCGTCATCGAGCGGTTTTGGGGTTTTACTCCGGCGTCAGTGCCAGGGAAGAAGACGGCGCCTCGGCGAGGGACGCGGGCTCGGCGTCCTCGAGGAGTTCGGCCTCGCCCTCGGCGCCGACGGGGACGCGCTTGCGGTAGCCGAGCGAGAGGGCGACCTGGAGCACGTCGCCGTGCGTCGGGAACGACTTGCCCGACTGCTCCTTGAAAGACTGCATGGCTTTCATGAACTCGAGTTCGTCCTCGGTATATTGCTTCTCGAAGGTGGTCGGGTCGATCCGCCGCCGCCGCTCCTTCCTGGCGCGGCGTTCGGCCGGGGCCCTCGGCGCGACCCCGTCGTCCCGCGCGGCGTTGGTCGGGGCCCGGCGGTCCCGACCCTTGCGCCGTTCGTGAAACAAGGTGTCGGAGGGAAACGCGGAGAAATCGAATTTTTCCGCTGACGACATCGTCTCATCATTGTCATTCATGGTCAGGCTCTCGGATAACCGGAAAGAAGCCGCCATTCCCCCCTTGGACCGGCGGACCCCTCCGGGATGACCAGGACGCCCGGGACACGTCGCGCCCAGGCGCATTCTTTGCGTCCGCCTCGTCCCCAAATGCCACTCGGGCTTCTGCTCTAAATGATTGATAGAACAAATGTCCGGGCATGTCAAAGCCGCGTGGCCGGCGGGCGACGGCCCGAGCCATCCGGTCGGGCCGTTCTCTTCTCGGTTTCGCGTCTGGGTGGCTGGGGCCAAGCTCGGTCCTCCTTGTTCTCGAAGAGGAGGGAATGCCTCGGGACCCCGGGGGCCGGGTTTGGCCGCGTGAGAATCCGTATGTCATGATGAATGACAACCAGGCGGAACCACGTCCGACCGACTGCGCGGGGAACTCGTCCCTCCCGGCGGACCGCCCTCAAGGTTCGCCTCGCTCGTGGGCGCGCCGGCTTGCTCCGGTGGGGCCCATTCCGTACAGTGAAGGGGAACGTCTTGCGCCCGTGCCGGACCTGGAGCCGGTTTCCCATCTCCTGGAGAGTTCCAAACATGTCCCGAACCGCGCGCCTGGGGAAAGGTGTCGGGCCGTTGGTGTTGGGCGGCCTGTTGCTGTCTGGCGTCGTGGCCCGAGGCGCCGACCCCCCTCCGCTGTCTCAACAACTCGCCGATCTCGGTCGCCAGGCGCTTGCCCAAGGCGAAACCGTTCATGCTCGGACCTTCTTCCAGAAGGCGGTCCAGCTCGACCCGAACAACGCTGAGGCCCGTCGCGCGCTCGGCCGCCTGGGCGTCGTCCGCCGTGTCGCGCTCCAAGACCCGGCCGCCGCACCGACCACGGCCCCGGCGATCCCCGAGGTCACGCCCCTTCCGGGCACCCCGGCCGCCGACACCATTGAGGCCGCCGCGGGCGTCCCGGCCGCCCCGCCGGCCGCTCCAGTCGAGCGGCAGGCCCAAGCGACCCTCGAGAACGCCCAAGAATCTGAGGACATCCAGCGCCAGCAGTTGACCGCCGACGTCCGCCAGCGCATCCAGGCCGCCCGCGACCTGATCAACGGTGGTCAGCCCGAGGCCGCGCTCAACGCCCTCCGGCTGGCGCAGACGGTCGTCCGCTCGGCGGAAACGGTGGACGAGGCCACCCGCAACGCGCTCGACCGCGAGCTCCAGGCCAACATCCTCTCGACCGTCCGGGCCGAGGAGCGGATCGTCCAGGATCGGGCCGAGCACCTTCGCCTGCAAGCCTCCGCCGAGCAGCAGGTCCGCGCCCTCGACCAACTCGCCAAGAACCAGGAGACGGTCAACACGCTGATGATCCAGTTCGACAGCCTGATGGCGCAGGGCCAGTACAACGTCCTGGCCAACGGCGGGCTGGGCGACATCGCCGCCACGACCGCCCCGTTCTCCGACGCCCGGCTGCTCGCCCAGTCGGCCCGCGCGCTGGAGCCGCTCGCCGCCGCCCCCCGTGCCGGCCTGTTCGTCGCGCAGACGATGGGCTTCCTGGCCCAGGCGTTGGCCTTCGAGCAGATCAAGGAGTACCGCTTCATGCTCACGATGCAGGACGTCGATCGAGCCGCGGTCCCCTTCCCCGACACGCAGACGATCGAGTATCCGCCGATCGACACCTGGCGTGTCCTCTCGGAGCGGCGGATCAAGAGGTACGGCACCGCCGTGGACCTGCTCGACCGCGACGCGAAGACCAAGTCGATCCTCGCCAAGCTCGATGAGCCGATCTCGATGGCATTCCCCAATGAGACCCCGCTGGAAGATGTCCTGAAGTACATCAGGTCGGCCACCCAGGGCCCGAACGACACCGGCATCCCGATCTACGTCGATCCGGTCGGCTTGAACGAGGCCGAGAAGACGATGACCTCTCCCGTGACGCTCGACCTCGAAGGCGTCCCCCTCAAGACCACGCTCCGGCTGTTGCTCAAGCAGCTCGGCCTGACCTACACCGTCAAGGACGGCCTGCTGACGATCACTTCCGAGTCGTCGGAAGACCAGCCCACCGAGATCCGCGTCTATCCCGTCGCCGACCTAGCCATCATTCCCCTCTCCCTGATGGGCAACGGCATGATGGGCGGCATGGGTCGAAGTCTGGGCGGCATGGGCATGGGCGGCATGGGCATGGGCGGCATGGGCATGGGTGGCATGGGCGGTATGGGCATGGGTGGCATGGGCGGTATGGGCATGATGTCCGTTCCGGTCCAGGAGCCCGACTCCGCGCCGGGTAGCGCCTTTCTGGAAAAAAAAAGCAATTAGAGCGGATTAATTCAGGTCTGACCCCGTCTAACCCGCACCGGAACCAGCGCGGCGCCCCGCCGGCTGGTTCCGGTGCGGTTGCGCCCGGCCCGGTCAAGCCTCGGAGACTCGACCACAATGCGCCTCCGGTCGTCCGGCCGAAGGAGCCTGCGCGGTCCCCGAAAGATCTCATCCCCCTCTCCCCCGGTCCTTCGCCCGCCCGCCCTTCGCACTCCACACCCTGGGTCTTCTGGTCTAACTTCTACAAGACCAATTCCAACCCGATCAAAGAAAAAGAGATCGACGATCCGGCCAACTTGCGCGAGACGGTCACGCTCCTGAATTGGAACAAGAAATTCGCCGACTCCCAGGCCGCGCTCATGGCCTACCTGACTTACCGCTCGAAGAACGCCGAGCCCTGGATGTACGAGGCGCTCGCCCTGGCGATCAAGGAAAACAAGGGCAAGGAGGAGGACGCCCGGACCGCGCTCAACTACGCAGCCGACCTGGCGGAGCGGAGCCAGAACCCGAACCTGCTGTTCAGCGTGGCCGACCAGCTCTACCTGCACAACTACCTCGACCGCGTCGGCGCCCTGCTCGATGCGGTGACCGAGAAGGTCCCCCACCGGGCCGAGCCGCTCATCATGTCAATCATGCTGGCACAGAAGACCAAGGACCCGAAGCGGATGGCCGACGCGGTGGACAAGCTCCTCTCGCTCGGCTGGCCGGGGAACGACGCGATCCTCCGCCGCGACGTGCGCCTGCAGGTCGAACGGCTCGCCAAGACCCTCCACGAGGAAGACCGCGCGGCCGAGGCCGACGCCCTCCTCGCCAAGCTCCCGGATGCCGAGTCCCGCGACCTGTTCGTCCGCCTGACCTGGACCGGCGACGCCGACCTCGACCTCGTCGTCGACGAACCCCTGGGCGCCACCGCCCAATACCGCACCCCGCGCACCGTCTTCGGCGGCTCGATCATCAAGAACGGCTACGGCACGCATCCCGAGGAAGTGTACGTCTGCCCCCGGGCCTTCGACGGCGACTACACGATCCGGATCGACATCATCTATAACGACTCCATGATCCGGGACAAGAAAGACACCGAGAAGAACCCCGAGCGGCCGGCCACCCAGGCGACCCTGGAGATCATCACCCACGAGGGGACCTTGGACGAGCACAAGGAGACGCGGGCCATCCCGCTAGGCGACCAGCCCCCCGCCCCGGTCGTCGTCCATCTCAAGGGCGGCCGGCGCAAGTCCGTGCTCCCCTTCCTGGTCCAGCCGAACGTCGCCCCTCCCGCACGCGCCGGCAACAACGCACGCGCCGGCGCCCCAGGCAACCGGACCAGGCCCGCCGAGCCCAAGCCGGCGAAGCCGAAGCCCTGACATCGTCGGTGATGCGCAATCTCGTCGGGCACGCTCTTGCGTGCCATCGGATCGCAAGAGCGTGCCCCGATGAGGCTGTCTACTCCCGACTTCAGAGTACCTTTGCTGGCGGGAAACTTCGGGGCCTCAGCCTCGGAGGAGGGACGCCTGGCGTCTTGAGTTGAGGCCTGACTCTGGGTACGATCGAACCAGTCATCCGGGAGACTTCGGACCAGGCGGAGGCGACCCGGATCGAGCACCGCCCGGGAGGAGCCGAGGTAACCCGGCTTGGATCCGAGGAGGGGCAAGGACGCACGGACCACTCCAGTGTCAAGCCGCAGGACTTCCGTCCTTGCGGTAGGTTACGGAAGGACAGAGAGTCATGCCTTCCCTCTCCCACAGGCGAACGGTCGCGATGCTCGCCCTTCTCGTCTTCGGGGCCCTCCCGGCCTTCGGCCAGAGCGAGGCCGAGTCGCTCTCGGCGAGCTTCCGCAAGGCGGCGAAACGGGTCCTGCCCGCGGTCGTGACCGTCCGGCCGGTCGGCACCCCGCGTCCCCTCGACACCTTGCCTGGGCGCGGGCCGGGACTGTTCGGACCGGGCCCGGGACCGCTCGGACCAGGCATGCCACCCCCCGAATCGGGAGGCTCGGGCGTCGTCATCAATGCCGAGAAGGGGTACGTGCTGACGAACGACCACGTCGTCGAAGGGGTCGCGCGGATCGAGGTGACGCTGCATGACGGCCGCCCGCGGGTCGCCTCGCAAATCCGGCGCGATCCGAAGAGCGACCTGGCGCTGCTGGTCATCGACCCCGATGGCTTGATCCAGGCCGACTGGGGCGACTCGGACGCGCTCGACACGGGCGACTGGGTCCTGGCGGTCGGCCAGCCGTTCGGCCTCTCGAACACGGTCACAGCCGGGATCGTCAGTGGCAAGGGACGTGGGATCGGCATGGCGATGTACGAGGACTTGATCCAGACCGACGCGGCGATCAATCTCGGCAACTCGGGGGGCCCGCTGGTCAACCTGAGAGGAGAGGTCGTCGGGATCAACATGGCAATCAAGACGCTCGGCGGCGGTTATGAGGGGGTCGGCTTCGCCGTCCCGGCCAGCCGGGCGCGCCGGGTCGCCGCCGAGCTGGCCGAGCATGGGCGCGTCCGCCGCGCCTATCTCGGGCTCCAGATCGGCGTCGTCGATCCGAGGACGGCCGAGCGGCTCAAGCAGCCCGGCGCGGTGGTCGTCAACGAGGTGACGCCCGAGACGCCCGCCGCCAAGGCCGCCTTGCGGAGCGGCGACGTGATCGTGACGCTCAACGGCAAGCCGGTCAACGGCCCCGGCGCGTTGCAGGCGGCCATCGAGATCGCGCCGGTGGACGAGCCCTTGATGCTCGGCATCGATCGCGACGGCGAGCGGCGCGAGATCGAGGTCCGGCCCCAGGAGCAGCCCGAGCGGTTCGGCCTGCCCGACGATTCCGGCTCCGGCCCGATCCGCCGGTTCCGTCCCCGTCCGCGCGGGCCGCTGCCCCCCGCGCCGTCGGACGAGCCGGGGCTGGAGTTGGCACCTCCCCTTCAGCCGGACCTGCCGATGCCAGAAACGATCCCACCGCTTCAGTCCAGTCCCGCATCCCGCGCCGCATCCTTCTCCTCGCTTGGCCTGCGCCTGAGCGAGCCGACGGCCGAGGTGAAGAGGCGTTTCGGCCTGAATGAGTCGGTCAAGGGCGTGGTGATCGTCGACGTCGATCCGGACGGACCGGCCGACCGCGGAGGGCTGGAGCCCGGCATGGTTATCACTGATGCGGCCAACCAAAAGGTCGAGTCGCTCTTCGACTTCCAAGGGGCATTGCGCGGCCGCCCCGGGGACCGCAACCTGATCGTCCGCGTCCTCAAGGGATCGAAGGCCGAGTTCCGCGTGCTCGTGGACCGGCCGGAAAGTGGACGGGCCGAGCCTGGCAAGGCGCCGAGGCGGCCTCCACCCGCCCCGAAACCCGAGATCGAATCCGAGCCGAAACCCGGGGTCGAGGTCCCCCGGCTCGAACGACCCTCGAACGACTGACGACCCGGCGAGACTCAACCCGACCAGACAAGACGACACGACGCGGGGCGATCCGAGCAACGAGACAGGCCCCGTCCAAGGACTGGACCGTTCTCCCCCTCGGCAACAACGGAAGGGCCTCGATGAAGCGCCGAATCCTCGTGGTGGACGACACACCGCTGATCCGCGAGCACCTCCGCGTGATCCTGGAGATGGACGGGTACGAGGTCGAGACGGCCTGCGACGGCTGGTCGGCCTTGACCCGCCTCCGCGAGAAGCTCTTCCACCTGGTCATCACCGACCTGCGCATGCCCGACATGAGCGGGGGCGACCTGCTGAAGACCGTCCGCTCGGAGAGGCTCCCGTTCGGCGTGATCGTCCTGACCGGACACGGCGACACGCAGGTCGCGCTCGACGCCATGAAGGCCGGCGCCGACGACTTCGTCACCAAGCCTTACGAGCCCGACCACCTGCGCTTCCTGGTCAAGCGCATCCTGGAGCGGCGGCGGCTGATCGACGAGCTGGAGCAGCTCCGCAAGCAGATGCGCGAGGACTACAGCTTCCACAACATGGTGTCGAAGAGCCCGAAGATGCGGAAGACCTTCGATCTGATCGAGCAGATCGGCCCGCTCGGCTCGACTGTGCTGATCAACGGCGAGACGGGGACCGGCAAGGAGCTGGTCGCGCAGGCGATCCACGCGGCCGACAGCCGTCGCAAGGGGCCGTTCGTCGCCCTCAACTGCGCCGTCTTGCACGACGCGCTGCTCGAGAGCGAGCTGTTCGGCCACGAGCGGGGCTCGTTCACCGGCGCCGACCGGCGGAAGAAGGGGCGATTCGAGCTGGCCGACGGCGGCACCCTCTTCCTCGACGAGGTGGGCGACGTCTCGCCGGCGATGCAGTCGAAGCTGCTCCGCGTGCTCCAATCGGGGACGTTCGAGCGGGTCGGCGGGACCGAGACGCTCCAGGTGGACGTCCGGATCGTCGCCGCCAGCAACAAGCGGCTTGAAGACGAGGTCAAGGCCGGCCGGTTCCGCGCCGACCTGTTCTACCGGCTCAACGTGATCCAGATCGAGCTCCCCCCCCTGCGCGAGCGGGCGGAGGACATTCCGCTCCTGGCGATGCACTTCCTGGAGAAGCTGACCCCGATGAGCAACCCGCCAGTCACGGAAATCGACTCGGAGGCGATGCAGGCCTTGATCGAGTACACTTGGCCGGGGAACGTCCGCGAGCTGGAGAACGCGATCAAGGCGGCGGTCGCGATGGCCGAGGGGTCGGTCATCCACCGCGACGCCCTGCCGGCAACGGTCGCCCCCCGCGCCCGGCGGCCGGCCGGCTCGAACTCCTTGATCGACATCGAACGGCCCTTGCCCGACCTGACCGACGACCTGATCGGCCGTGTCGAGCGCGACTATTTCACCCGCCTCTTGGCCCAGTACAAGGGGAATGTCGCCCGCTGCGCCAAGCACAGCGGCCTGTCGCGCCGGAGCGTCACCCAGAAGCTCCAGAAGTACGACCTCGACCGGACCCGCTTCAAGGACACTGCGGACCTCGATCCGGCCGAGGCGTGAGGGCCGATGAAAAATGGAAGATGGCAGATGACATAGGCGTTACACGATTAGTGATCGTCTGCCCGTAGTTCCGCGGTGTTCACGTTGAAGCTGGGCAACCGACGAGGGCGAGGCATCGCCCTTCGGGCCCATTCTAATGTACAGATAACTACTAATCGCGTAACTCCTATGTCAACACAGGTGAGGATCCGCGCACACGGCATCGGGCGCC
>JBKOZB010000057.1:0-7488 GCA_046744225.1 Planctomycetota bacterium
GAGGAACCAGACCATGCTGGCCGGTTCGACGCCCACCAGCACGGGACGGCGATGGAAGAAGATCTCATCGAGGCAGCCCACCAGGACCAAGGCGTGGCAGGCCCGGTCGAGTCGCCTCAGGACCTTGCCCGCGGTCTGTCCGGCGGCTTTGATCCAACGCTGGATCGTGGAGCGACCGGGACGCGCTCGCGCCCCCATGATCAGCGCCAGCAGGACGAGGGTCTGGTTGAGGCTCAGGCCCATGGCCATCGCGGTGACGCTGAACTCCTGTTGTTTACACGGTGGAAATTCGATGGTGTGCCGGAGCCAATCCCAGAGCTGGGCGTGCTCGTGCCGGAGACGATGGTTCTCCTGGATCAGGTCCGCCCGCGTCGGTCCCCCGACGTATTCGGCCTCGACAGCGACATGGACCTTTTGCGCATGATCGTAGACGGTCTGTCGGCTACAGGCGGCCTGCTGAGCTTGGTGCGTGATGTCGCCATACGCACCGGTCCAACGCACGGCCGCATTGGCGATCCAGACCACGAGGGGTATCTTGAGCATGGGGGTGGGCCGTCTGGAGTAGGGATCGAATCAGCAATCCCACTCTTGAGGTCCACCCCCTCGAACGATCAAGACGTTTTGGCCGGGTGTTCCGAAGTGTCAACTCGAAAAGGGTCGATTTGGCCCCAATCGGGACGTTCCCCCCAGGGCTAACGCACCAAGTTCGCAAGTTATTGTGGGACAAGAGGTTGCAATTTAGTGTACGAGGTGACACTATTCCTAAGTTCTTGCCGGTCAAGGACTTGCAAATTAGATGCGTTTGCCCTGACCGGAGAAGGAGGCGAGGGGTGACCACCCGATCCCCCACAGGAGCCTCAGGCTTTTCAATGATCGCAGGTCACCACCGATGAGGAGGCAGGCTTGAAATGATTACAAGCCAACGTGACGAACCATTGACTCGCACTTGCCACGCTTCGACGTGTGATATAATTGGGGACGAACGGGGGGTCGAGCGGAGGCTCGTCCCCCTTCCGGACCGGCGAGGGCGGTACTGGCTCTTAGGCCAAGACTGACCGTTGTCGCGGCCGCCTACAACTGAGCAACTCCATCGAATGGCATCCATGGAGCGGTGTGCGGACGGATCACAGTCGTCTCGGAACGGTCTGGTTATCCGAATCCTCGACCGGTGTCGGCAACGTGGTTGACTGCGCGTTGCGGCAAGGCCCGACAGGTTCGGTCGAACCGAACTCCCTCCGCCCGGCGTCTCGATCCTCTCCGTTGCGCTCCGCAGTGGGAGGATCGACGGCGATGCGAACCGGGGTTTCGTTGCGATTGGTGTGGTTCCTCTCCACGATCCTAGCCTGGACAAGCCTCGTCGCGACCGCCTGGGGCGCATCTCCCCTCGCCGCGCCGGTCGCGACGTCCCCGAAATCCGAGTCGGACGCGAACGACCCCGAACTGGTCCTTCAGCGCGCCCTGGATCTGGAACGGCAGCGGAACTGGTCCGCCGCGATCGATCTCTATGGGAACGCGCTGGAGCAGTGGCCGAGCCGGACCGAGTTCAGCCATCGCCGCCTCCTCTGCGAGACGCATTACAAGCTCGCCCGCCGCTACCAGGACCAGAGCTTCCGCAATGTCCTGCTCTGCCTGCCGCGCGAGAAGGCGCTGGCGCTCTACGACGAGGTACTCGAACGGATCGAGACGAATTATGTCGATCCGGTCTCGTTCGAGCCGCTCGTCCGCCGCGGGCTCGACAACCTAGAGATAGCCCTGCGCGACCCGATCTTCCTCGGGCCGAACGTCCCTGGTCCGGTCCCCGCCACGCGGGTCGCCTGGCTCCGCGAAATGCTCGGCGATCGGAGGTCGCACCTGGTCGTGCCAGACCGGCAGGCGGCCCGCGCCGAACTGATCGCCGCGATCGACCTGGCCGACCAGGGGCTCCGGCTCAAGCCCGCCGCCGTCGTCCTCGAATTCGCCTACGGCGCCTGCGACGCGCTTGACGACTATTCGAATTGCCTGACCCCCGACAAGCTCGATGATCTCTATGCCATGATCGACGGCAACTTCGTCGGCCTGGGGATCGAGCTGAAGCTCGACACGCAGGGCTTGCGGCTCGTCGGGGTGATCCGAGGAGGGCCAGCGTGGGAGGCCGGGATCAAGGTCGGCGACCAGATCACGCGGGTCGCCGGCCAGTCAATGCGCGGGCTCAGCCTCGACGAGGCCGCCGGCAAGCTGCAAGGGGCCGAGGGGTCCTCCGTCGAGATCACCGTGCTCCGCCCCGACGGCACGGTGCGCAACTTCCGGCTCGTCCGCCGCCACGTCGAGGTCGAGAGCGTCGCCCAGGCCAAGATCGTTGATCCGGCCAGCGGCGTCGGCTACATCCAGTTGGCCGGATTCCAGAAGACCTCGACCGAGGAGCTGGACAAGGCGATCGTCGCGCTACGACGGCAGGGGATGAAGACGCTGATGCTCGACCTGCGGGGGAACCCCGGGGGCCTGCTCAACGTGGCCGTCGAGATCGCCGAGCGATTCGTGGACCGCGGCGTGATCGTCTCGACCCGGGGCCGGGCGCCCGGCCAGAGCCAGATTTTCCGCTCGCAGGCGCGGTCGGTTTGGACCATGCCGCTCTACGTCCTGATCGACCACGACAGCGCCAGCGCCAGCGAGATCCTGGCCGGGGCCCTGAAGGACCAGAACCGCGCAATCCTCCTAGGCGACAAGAGCTACGGCAAGGGCTCGGTCCAAAGCATCTTCGCCCTGCGCAACGCCCCGGCCGGGCTGAAGCTGACCACCGCGAAGTTCTACTCGCCCCGGAACCGATCCTACAGCGAGCAAGGCGTCGAGCCCAACGTCTTCGTCCGCTCGGCGGCCAAGCCAGCCGCCGACGGATCGGACCACCCGTCCGAGGTCGAGGTCGGCAACCCGGAGCACGATCCCGTGCTCGAACAGGCCATCGTCCTCGTCAAGCGGCAGCAGTTGAACGCCGCGCGGTGAGGGAATAAACTAGGAGTGCTTGCAGTGGGTCACCCCAAGGCTTTGGTCTTCCGTGGAGGGGTGGCTGTCTCCATCAGCTCCGAGGGTGTGCTGACGCCCTTCGATCATCAGGGCGTCCGTCGCGTCGTCGGTGTGACCTAGCCAATCTCTCAAGCCTGACCGGCGCTGCCATGACCGAACGGACAGGCCGGCAGCAATCTCGGCTCGACCCGACGCCGGCCTGGACGGTGTTGACCGATGCTCCGCTCAAGGGGCTCGCGCTGGCGCGCGAGGCGGGGCTGATCCTCGCCTGGGACGAGGGGGCGCAGCTCTACCTGCTCGACCTGCGCGGCGATCACCAGTCGGTCTCGAAGGCGCTGGGGAAGGTGCTGGCGGGCGCGATCAGCGACGACGGCTCGCTCATCGCGCTGCTGGGCGAGGGGACACGGCTCTGGCTGCTCGGGGCCGACTTCGAGGTCGTGGCCGACCGCCAGGGCGCCGCCCGAGTCGTGGGCGCTGACCATCGACCCGCATGGCCGTTACGTCGCGGTCACGTCGAAGCTGAGCCTGACGCAGTTCTACAACCGCTTTGGCCGTCCCGTGGGGCGGTTCGAGACGTGGCAGGCCCTCGCGCACCTGGCGTTCGTCCCCGATCGCCCGTTCCTACTCGGCGCGTCGGCGCATGGGATGATCATCGGCGTGGTGCTCAAGGGGGGCGGGTCGTCAGGACGGCTGGAGGGCAATGTCCTCTGGCAGGAAGCGCTCATGTGGAACGTCGGTCAGCTGACGACCACCGGCGACGGCGGGCTGGTGCTGGCCAGTTGCTTCACCCACGGCGTCCAGCGTTACAACCTGCGGGGCCACAACGACGGGGCCTATCATCTGGGCGGGACCGCCGCACACGCCGTGCCCGACTTCGCCGGCCGGATGATCGCGGTCGCGACGCTGGAGGGTGAGTTGGCCGTCCTGAGCCCGGCCGGGAACGTCCGTTGGCGGATCGGCCTGCCCCGCCCGGCCATCGCCCTGGAGACCGACCCGCTGGGGCGCTACGTCATCTACGGCCAGGCCACGGGCGAGGTCGTCCGCCTCGACCTGTACGGGGGGACGGACCGCCCGGTCGCCAAGGTGCCCGCGCGGACGGTCGCCAGCCGACGCGCCGGGGTGGGCTCGATCCGGTCGGCCGACTGGACCCTGCCCATCGCCTCGACCGACGAGCAGGCCGAGACGGCCGTCCTCGCCGTGCTCGACGACCCGCCGCGGATCGGCCTGCTGACCAACACGAACCGCCTCCAGGTCTTCACGACCGAGGGGAAGAACCTGGGTCTGACCCCCGACATTCTCGGCGTAGGGCGGTTCCTGCGGACCGCGCCTGGCTGGATCGCGGCGGCGACCGATCGCTCGGTGGTCTTCTACGACGCGCGGCAGAACGTGGCCCAGCGGCTCGACATGAGCCTCGTCGAGATCACGCACCTGGCGATCCGGCCCGACACGTTCGGCCTGGTCGTCGTCCAAGAGCGCGACCGGGTCGGCCGGGCCACTCTCGCCGGGCGCTGGGTCTGGAAGAAGGAGCTGAAGTCGCCGGTCGAGGACCTGGCGATCGGCCCCGATGGCTTCTCGGCCGCCACCACCGCCGACGGCCGCTTCTCGGTCTTCAACCCGGCGGGCGAGCTGGCGGGGCGCTACGAGAGCGACCCGCCCGAACCGCTCTGCCTGGTCGAGGCGCCCGACGCGGCCCCGGCCGCCATCACCTGGCTGACCCTCGCCCGCCGCTCCCAGGTGCTCCGGGGCCACGAGCGACACGGTCGCGTGGTCTGGGAATCTCCCGTCCTCTGGGAAGGATGGCAGTTGCAGCGGCTCGGGCCGGTCGCGCTGATCTCGGCACCCGACGGCCGTGCCCTAGCGTACGACGCCACCGGACACCTCCGCGCCCAGAGTCGGGCCTCGGACGGCTCGGGCGATGTCTTCGTCGCCAGCCCCCTGGGCGAAGCCTTCCGCGTCTCGCGCCAAGCGGTCCACCTGATCTTCTCCGACCTCGCCGGCCGAGTCCGCTGGCGCGCCGTGGCCGACGAGCCGCTCGGCCCCCTCGCCGCGGGCCAGTCGGGCGTCGCCGTCCTCATCGGCCATGCCCTGGCCTGGTTCCAGGCGCACGAGGAAAGCTGATCGCGACAGGAGGTCCGGTCCCGCCGGAACCATCGCTGGCTCCTGTCGGGGATCGGGTGGTCACCCCTCAACTCCTTCTCAGGGGGAACCCGGGCCCGTTCTGGGTGGGGCCAACTTCAGTCGGCCCCATCCAGAACAACCCGCGCCGGTTGTTCCTGAAAACGCGAAGCGGGGCACCAGGAACCCGACAGGAGCCACCATCGCTTTTCGTTTCTCTCGGTCAGAGAATAATCGAGTGGAGGGCATCGCCCTCTGTTTAAAATCGTTCCAGCGTTGCCGAAACGCAACGGTGCCTAATTGTCTTGCGGAATAATCTTGTCCAGGGTAACTTCAACCACGTCTGCTCTTCGAAAATCCTTCGTAAAGGTACAGTAGGTAACGAAACCACCCTCATCAACGTAATAACAAAAAAATAATTCGGAACGCAGCGCGAGGGGTCATGTCCTAAGTTCATTGAGACACCCTGTTTTCAGGGGATCGCCTGAGGTAGCGAACAATCGGCACTTGAGCCAGGAGTTATCGATTTTTCGAGGCTTGAGGGCATCGAAATCTCGTCAGCCTGGCTCTGTTTTCCGTGATCGTGGGACACGACTGAGCAAGGAGGCACGTGCAAACAAGCATGGTCCACTGGTCAAGTCAGCAATCTCGGCTGTGATCGAAGGAATCGATGATCGTTGACCGGAGGTCTCGATGTGCCAATGTAGCCCCCCACCAACGGAGATGGTCAGACCGAACGCCCGGCTCAGCGTCCGCGATCGAGGCTCGGAAGAGGCCCAGCGGTTCAAGTGGATCGAGAGTGAGAAGGCCGGGCGGGACCTGGGCGAATGGGCCATTCGTAGCTGGGTCCGCGAGCACTGGAACGGATTCCTTCGGGCCCGCTGGCTCGAACACCTCCAGGGGAGGACGTTCTGGATCGAGCTCGATCACAACGACTTCGGTCTCTTGCAGCGCGAGTTTCAGGACTCGAAGCTGATTGACGAAATCCTCTCACTCCTGAAAGCCGGCAAGGAAAACCTCAACGTCCTGAACTGGGCCCTCGACAACCACCTGGCGATGGAGGAGGTGCTGGAGATCCTCGAGGCCCTCGACATCAACAGCCGTCGGATCGAGTTCCTTCTGGATTCCCGGCTCTCGCATGCCGGTTGACGCTCGCCCGACGCCTCGGCCTTGTATTTTTCACTAAACCCGAAGCGGTCGCCTCAGGAGAGGGCGTCGCGGACCGACGCCTCGACCAGGGCGATCAGGGTGCGCACGAAGCAGCCGGTCCCGCCGGCATCGCAGGTCGCGTCGTCGGAATCGACCCAGCTCGGCCCGGCGATGTCGAGGTGGACCCAGGGGACCGCGGCGACGAACTGCTCGAGGAACTTGGCGGCCGTGATGGCGCCCCCCCACTTGCCGCCGACGTTCTTCAGGTCGGCGACGCTGCTCTTGAGCGCTTCCTGGTAATCCTCGTCGAGCGGCATCCGCCAGGCCCGTTCGCCGGTCGCGCGGCAGGCGACGAGGACGTCTCGCGCGAAGTCGTCGTCGTTGCTGAAGAGCCCGGCCACCTTGGTCCCGAGCGCCACGATACAGGAGCCGGTCAGGGTGGCCAGGTCGAGGATGCGCGCGGGCTTTTGCTCGGCGGCGTAGCTCAGGGCATCGGCCAGGATGAGCCGGCCCTCGGCGTCGGTGTTCAGGACCTCGACGGTCTTGCCGTTGCGCATCGTGAGCACGTCACCCATCTTCATCGCCTTGCCACCGGTCATATTCTCGGTCAGGACCATGTAACCCGACAGGTTGACCGGGAGCTTGAGCCGGGCGATGGCCTGCATCGTCGCCAGGACGACGGCTGCGCCGGTCATGTCGCACTTCATATCCTCCATCGAGCTGCTCGATTTGAGGCAGAGGCCGCCCGAGTCGAACGTGACCCCTTTGCCGACGAGGGCGAGCGTGGGGCCGTCGCCCCCCTGGCGGTATTCGAGCGCCACGAACGCCGGCGGGGCATCGGACCCGGCGGCGACACCCAGCACGCCGCCGAACCGTTCCTGTCGGATCCGGTCCTCGTCCCAGACCGTCACCTCGATCCCGGCCGCCGAACCGGACTGCTGCGCGAGCTGGGCCAGGTGGGCGGGCGGCTTTTCCGCGGGAGGGAGGTTCGCCAGATCGCGGGCCAGGTTGATCGCGGTGCCGATGACCTCCCCGTGCTGGACGGCCTCGCGCAGGTCGCGGCCGGGCACCCGGTCGGAGTCGGCTACGACCTGCAAGGTGCCGAACGGGTGGCGGCCCGGCTCGGACTTGCGCAGGTCGGGTCCGCGTGTTCCGACGATCACCCCCTCCGTCAGCGCCGACGCGATGGCGCAGAGATTGTCCGACTCGGGCAGGGCCACGGCGACC
>JBKOZB010000231.1:0-5488 GCA_046744225.1 Planctomycetota bacterium
AGCACGCGGTCTGCGAGGTGGGAACTCGGCCGATGGCCGTTGTTGCTGAGTCATCTCCCAGGTCCGAAATCCTTATTGAGAATCCTCGGAGTCTATCTTTCGCCTCTGAAATCACAATCCCAGATCGGCAAAAAAAATCCTGAACATCGGAAATACGAGTTGAGTCGCGACGGGGGTAGGAAGGGAAACGATAATTCCGCGTGCGATGGGGTCCGCGGCGATTATCCCGAGGTTGACAATTCCCGAAGCCTTTCCTTAAGCTGAGCCACGCTCCAAGGAGAGAGCGGGTCGGGGGGGCGGGGCCGACTCCGTCTCGTCGCCATCCGAAGGGCCTGCCCCCCGGGCGTTCAGACGGGCCCGGAGCCGTGCACCAGGAGCCACGATGGCCATCACTCCAACCCAATACCGCCCCGGACTGGAGCCGAAGCAGGACCGCCTTGCGCTGGCGGTCGCCGACGCCAACTGGTTCACGACCGAGAGCCTGTTCCGCGAGATCCAGCGCGACAATGTCGCGACGCTGTTGCTGAAGTGCCACGACTACCTGAACGCCTGGCGGCGCGGGATGCTCCCCTGGACGTGGGGGCCTCCGCTCGTCCAGCGCGGGCCGGCGCTCTGGCAGCGCGACCTGATCTTGCCGAGCGGCTGGATGAAACGCTTTCCCAGCCTGGGGATGCGGCCGATCGAGCGGTCGATCCGCGACTGGCACCGCGCGCACGCCCGCGACGCCCGGCTCGTGCTGGTGATGACCTATCCGCACTACCTCTACTTGCGGGACCTGGTCCGCCCCGACCAGGAGGTCTACTTCAACATCGACGACTACACGCAATACTGGCCGCGGTTCGCCCACCGGGTGAACGAGCTGGAGCGGCAGGCGGTGCGCGAGGCCGACCTGACGGTCTGCGTCTCGTGGCTGAGGACCGAGGAGCTGCGCGCGGCGGTGCCCGAGGCGACGGACCGGATTCGCCACTTGCCGCACGGCGCGCCGACGTCGTCGCTCTCGGACCAGCCCTGGGAGCGTCCCGCCCCGCCGCCGGCCGACCTCGCCTCCCTGCCCCGTCCCTTGCTCGGCTATGTCGGGACGCTCGAGGACCGGATCGACTGGAATCTCCTGACCCGCCTGAGCGAGACATTACCCCACACCTCGATCGTCGTCGTGGGCCGGCCCGGCCCGAAGCGGACCAGCGCCTGGTACGCCGACTGTCGCCGCTGCCTGGCGCGGCCGAACGTCCACGCGCTCGGCTGGCGGCCACAGGAGCTGATCCACCAGTACAACCGCGCCTTCGACGTCTGCCTGATCCCGTACCGGACCGACCACCCGTTCAACCGCGTTTGCAGCCCGACGAAGATCATGGACTATATGGGGACCGGCCGGCCGATCGTCTCGACGGCCTTGCCGGAATGCCTCCTGTACGACCACCTGTTCCACGTCGCCGGCAGCGACGACGATTTCCTCGCCTCGGTCCAGTCGATCCTCGACGCTCACTCCGACGACGGCCGCGCCGCCCAGCGCTTCGAGTGGGCCCGCGCCAACACCTGCTGCCGCGTCGTCGATCGGCTCCTCAATTGGCTGCCGACCTGATCGTTTTTTGACACGCTCCCCCGTCGCGTTCACCGCCGCAGGCTGGTAAGCTCGTCCGGAGCGCACGCGGATCTCCTTGCCGATCGTTGCCCACATCGCCACCATCGCGCCCTTTCGCCGGTGTGAGAGCCCAGCCGATGAAAGCAACGAACCGAGTCAAGCTTTCTCTGATGTTCTTCCTCGAATACGTGATCTGGGGCGCGTGGCTGCCGCTCCTGGGGCTGTACCTGGGAACCTACCTGAAGTTCACAAACCACCAGCAGGCCTGGATCTTCAACGCGTTTGCGATCGCGTCCTTGACTGGCATGTTCTTCGGCGGGCAGTTGGCTGATCGCTACTTCTCCCAGGAGAAGTTCCTGGCGTTCAGCCACCTGGTCGGCGGCCTAGCGGTCCTCGGGTTAGCCTACGTCAAGACGTTCTGGCCGTTCTTCGGGCTGATGCTGCTGCATTGCTTCTTCTACGTGCCGACGCTCTCGGCCACCAACGCGATCGCCTTCGCGAACCTGAAGGACGCCCCAAAAGATTTCGGGTTCGTGCGGCTCTGGGGCACGATCGGCTGGATCGCGGCGAGCTGGCCGCTGATTTTCATCCCGATCGACTGGGCGAAGGTCCCCGCGATGGCCCAGGCGGGCGGGTTCGTCGCCTGGCTGGGCAAGGCGCTGTCGACGCTGAAGACCGGACCGGCGATGGAAGCCGCGCTGGCCGGCACGTTCTTCGTCTCCGGCATCGCGTCGCTGGCGCTGGCCGCGTTCTGCCTGCTCTTGCCGCACACCCCGCCGGCCAAGAACGAGGGCTCCGCTTTCGCCCCGTTCGAGGCGATCGGACTTCTGGCGATCCCGAGCATCCTGGTGCTCTTCATCGTGACCTTCTTCGACTCGCTGGTCCACTACTGCTATTTCTTCTGGACCAGTCGGTTCCTCTCGGCCATCGGCTTGCCGGAGAACTGGATCGCGCCGGCGATGAGCATCGGGCAGGTCATGGAGATCGTCGCGATGGCCACGCTGGGGTTCTTCCTGAAGAACCTGGGGTGGCGGCGGACAATGATCATCGGCATCCTCGGCCAGGGCGTGCGGTTTCTGATCTATGCCTTCGGTACCCCCGAATTGCTCTGGCTCGTCATCGCCAGCAACCTCGTCCACGGTTTCGCCTACGCCTGCTTCTTCGCGACAGTCTATATCTTCGTTGATGAGAACTTCCCGAAGGACGTCCGCACCAGCGCCCAGGGATTGTTCAACCTGCTGATCCTCGGGCTCGGGCCGTTCCTCGGCAACTTCCTCTGGGGCTGGCTCGGCGACGTCGTCACGAGGGAGACGATGGTCAACGGGCAAGCCATCAAGGTGATTGAGTTCCACCAGCTCTTTTTGGTCCCGCTCGGCTTCGCCCTGTTCGCGGCCGCGCTCCTGGCCATCCTCTTCCATCCCCCCCAGAAAGAGCCGACGCCCTCGGAGGTTGCCCCAGTGGCCGCGGGGGCTCAATAAATAAAGTCCCGTAGGGTGCTCGTGGTGTGAATCCCGCTTGCAGGGACGGCCGCCTACGGAATCAGGCGTTGCGCGCGGAGGAACTCGTGGGCGACCTCGGCCGGATCGCGCTGCTTGCCATCGACCTCGTGGTTGAGCGATCGCATGGTTTCGGCGGTGATCTTGCCGGCGAGCCGGTCGAGCGTGGGCCGAAGGATCGGGTACCGTCGCAGGGTTTCGCCGCGGACGAGCGGGACGGCCTCATAGGGTGGGAAATAACGGCGGTCGTCCTCCAGTTGGACCAAGTCGAGCACTTCGATCCGGCCGTCGGTCGAGTCGCCCGCGGCGAGGTCGATCGCCCCCTGCGCGACGGTCTGATAAAGCAGGTTGCGGTCCATCTCGCGGGGGGCATGCGAAAACGCGAGACCGTAGGTCCGAACCAGGCCGGGGTAGCCGTCGGGCCGGTTCATGAACTCGGGGCCGAAGCCGGGACGGATCGCGTCGCGGTGCGCGCGGAGGTCGGAGATGGTCTTGATGCCGAGCCGCTCGGCCCGATCCCGGCGCATCAGGAGGGCGAACGTGTTCTCGAAGCCGAGCGGGTCGAGGGTCTCGATCCCGTCGCGCCGGAACGCGGCGCGCACGCGCAGGCGAACCCGTTCCGGGTCGTTTTCCGGCGCCTGCTTGAGGATGGTCGTCAGGGCGGTGCCGGTGTACTCGATGTAGGCGTCGAGCCCGCCCCGCCTCAGAGCGTTGAAGCAGACGAGCGTGCCGCCGAGATTGAACCGGCGATCGACCGAGAGCGGCGTGTGCGCCTCGACCAGGTCGGCGAGCATGTGGCCGAGCACGATCATCTCGCTGCCGTCCTTCGAGCCGATGGCGACGGTTTGCGCCCGCGCGCGTGCCGGCCGGTCGCCCCACCAGCCCCAGGCGGCCAGGGCCAGGAGCGCCAGGATGGCCAGGGCCGCGACGACGGCGCGGGGGCGGGAGTGCCTCGGGCGGGCCGAGTCGAGCCCGCGCTCGACCTCGCCCAGCGCGGCGTCGCAGGCCAGGGCCAGGAGCGCCGCGGGAACCGAGCCGAGCAGGATCAAGCGCGTGTCGGCCAGCGCGACGCCCCGGAAGATGTAGCTGCCGAGCCCCTTGGCGCCGATGGCCGCGGCGATCGTCGCCATGCCGACCGCCGCGACGGTCGCGACCCGGACGCCGCCGAGTACGATCGGCACGGCCAGCGGCAGTTCGACGAGCCAGAGGCGCTGCCAGGCCGTCATCCCGAGCCCGACCGCCGCCTCGGCCACGCCGCGATCCAGGCTCCGCAGCCCCAGCACCGTATTCTTGATGATCGGCAGCAGCGCGTAAACGACCAAGGCCGCCTCGGCCGGGCGCTTGCCGATCTCGCCCCGGAAGACGATCAGCAGGAACCCGAGCAGCGCGAGGCTCGGCACGGTCTGGAGGACATTCGCCACGGTGAGAACGAGCCGCTCGGCCCAGGGCGACCGCGTCGCCAGGATGCCGAGCGGCACCCCGATCAGGACGGCCAGCCCGAGCGCCTCGACCACGAGGTCGAGGTGCGCCGCGGTCGCCGCCGCCAGTGCCCAGCGCTCGGACCAGGCGAGGTCGAGCCAGCCGGTCATGATCGCGCCCCCTCGTCCCCGGCCGCGACGACGGTCTCGGCCTCCTGGAAGAAGGAACGCACGAACGCGCCGGCCGGGCGCTCGATGAAGTCGGCGGCGGTGCCGGATTGAATCAAACGCCCGCCATCGACCAGAGCCAGGCGATCGGCGATCCGGCAGGCCTCCCGGATGTCGTGCGTGACGAAGATCACGGTCTTGCCGAGCTGGCCCTGAAGCCGGCGGAACTCGTCCTGAAGCTCGCGTCGGGTGATCGGGTCGAGCGCGCCGAACGGCTCGTCCATCAGGATCAAATCCGGGTCGGCCGCAAGCGCCCGGGCGACGCCGACCCGTTGCTGTTGGCCGCCGCTGAGTTGGTGCGGCCTCAAGCGGGCAAACCGATCCGGGTCGAGCCCGACCAGTGCCAGCCGGTCGCGCGCCGCGGCCTCGCGCTCGGCGCGGGGTTTCCCCTGGACGCGCAGGACCAGCCCGACGTTCGCCAGGATGTCGAGGTGCGGCATCAGCCCGACCTCCTGGATGACGTAGCCGACCGCCCGCCGCAACTCGATCGGGTCCCAGCGCGACGTCGGGACGCCCCGCACCGCAACCTCACCTGAGGTCGGCTCAATCAGCCGGTTGACCATCTTCAGGAGGGTCGTCTTGCCCGACCCGCTCGTGCCGAGGATGGCGAGGAATTCGCCTGGGGCAACTTCCAGGCTCACGCCGCGCAGGGCCTGATGGCCGTCGGGATACGCCTTGCGCACGTCGCGCCAAACCACGGCGGGCATCGCGGGGGAAGGGATCGGCTCGGTCATGGGTCGTCGGGCTCGTCCTCGGCCGGGGCCGAA
>JBKOZB010000275.1:0-2083 GCA_046744225.1 Planctomycetota bacterium
CGCGTGGCCAAGCTCAATATGGGAAACCTGCCAGCGAGAATGTACATCAGCCCCGAGGGCAAAGCTGAGAGTATCTCCCGCCCGGTCACCTACTTTTACAAGAATTAGGCAAGGGCAGCTCCCGGACGCTGTCTGTGCGCTGACGCCCGGTGGCCAGGGGCGGTTTCAGCAAGGCATCGCTCGGCGGCGCAGAGGAGGGAAAGCGGTGATTCGACTAGGTCACACACGTAGAATAATAATGGGGATGTTGCCCTTCCTCATCGTCGCCGTCTTCGTGTTGGCGACAGGTGGAGCGAGGGGGAAGGCGGCGGCGGGGACCGTGGCCACTAGCGGTGGGGGGAGTCCGCTCATCGGCAAACTGGAGGGGCCAGAGATCATCACCGATCCTGCCAAGTTTCCCACGAGCTTCAAAGAAGCGCCACAACTAGCGGCCTTGGTGAAAACGGGCAAGCTGCCACCGGTCAAGGAGCGCATCGGTGACGATCCCCTCGTCGTCAAGCCCTTGCACGAGATCGGCAAGTATGGCGGCACCTGGCGCCGCGGCTTCAGCGGCCCGGCGGACTTCTGGAATGGCTTTCGGTGTTGTGGACACGACCACGTCCTGTTCTGGGACTATACCGGTAACGGCGTCGTCCCCAACGTCGCCAAGGGCTGGGAGGTCACCGACGGCGGCCGCACGATCAACATTTTCTTGCGCAAAGGCATGAAGTGGTCCGATGGACATCCTTTCACTGCCGATGACTTCATGTTCTGGTATGAGGATATGTACCTGAACGACGAGCTTGTCCCGACCAAGACAGCTGTGATGTCGATTAATGGTAAGCCGGGAGTGATGGAGAAGGTCGACGACTTCACGGTGCGATTCAAGTTTCCAGATCCCTATTACGTATTCCTCGACGTGTTGGCCGGCTCCACCGACCTCGGCGGTCACTCCTATGCTACGGCTCCTCTGAAGACCATGGGAGGTTTCGCGCCCAAACACTACTTAACGCGATTCCACCCGAAGTATGTCGGGAAGGAAGCGGTCGACAAAATGGTCAAGGCAGAGGGCTACGACAATTGGGTCAGTCTATTCAAATTCAAGAACGACTGGGAGCTCAACCCAGACCTCCCGGTGGTGACCCCTTGGAAGACGACGAGCCCGATCAACACGCCGACATGGGTCCTGGAGCGGAACCCCTATTTCTACATGGTGGACACGGACGGAAACCAGCTGCCCTACATCGACAAGGTTATGCTGACGATGGCGGAGAACCTCGAGGTGCTCAACCTGCGGGCTATCGCCGGTGAGTACGATTTCCAAGCCCGGCACATCGATATCGGCAAGCTACCGGTCTTGCTGGAAAATCAAAAAAAAGGCGGCTACAAGGTCTACCTCGATCCCGCCGATAGCGGCTGCGATGCCTGCCTGTTCCTCAGTCAGACTTATGATGCCGACCCGGAGATCGTCAAATGGCTGCAAAACCGCGACTTCCGCATCGCCCTTTCCTTGGGGATCGACCGCGATCAGCTCAACGAGGCCTTCTGGCTCGGCCTCGGCACGCCTGGCTCGCAGGTGCTGGCGGAATCCTCCCCATATAGTCCCGGTCCTGAGTACCGCACGCTCAACTCCACGCACGAGCCGGACAAGGCCAACCAGATCCTGGATGGCGTGGGGCTAACGAAGAAGGATGCCGAGGGCTACCGGCTGCGCAGCGATGGCAAGGGACGATTGCGCATCGAGATCATGACCGTAGGCGGTCAGTTCCTGCAGTTCACGCAGATTGCCGAGATGATCCGGGAGCATTGGAAAAAGATCGGCATCCAAGCCGACATCAACGAGGTGGAGCGTAGCTTGGCCATTACCCGCATCGCCGGCAATCAGACGCAGACCCATCTGTGGCAGAACGATGGCACCGAGCACTTTTTTACCTTCCCGTACCACCTCTTCCCGTCTAGCACCACCCCCCTTGGCGGAGGCGCCATCGGTGTCCCGTGGGCCCAATGGTTCCTGTCCAACGGCACCCAGGGACAGGAGCCTTCACCTCGTATGCGGGAGCTCATGGGGTTGTGGAGGAAGGCGTTCGGCGTGCCGCTCGAGGAG
>JBKOZB010000110.1:0-5459 GCA_046744225.1 Planctomycetota bacterium
CCTCGGACGTCCTCCTCGCGGGCCGTCCCCAGCAACTTGTTGATCAGGTCCACCGTCCGACCGGCCTCGCGCTTGCGCTCGCCGGTGGTGTAGAGCACGTCGAGGACCGAGCGCAGCGTCTTGACCTGCACGGCGGTCCGGTCGATCGCCTCCTGGACCCGCTCGGGGAGCCGCTCCAACAAGTGCCGCATCATCTGAGCGTCGAAGCCGGCCTCGCCGAGCACGTCCGCGCCGAAGGCGTCCAGGGCGAGCTGGGTCCGATAACTTGCCATGCTCGTCCGGTTCCGTGCCAGGTTCACGCGCGAGTCGGTGGGATTCGGTATTTCCTGGCCCATGGGATTTCCCCAATCACCTTCCGCGCAACCCGCCAGGCACCACCTGGGTCGGGAAAGGGAACTTGGTGCCGTTCCCCGTGTCGATCCTTTCGAAGGGCGTCCGGGGTCAGTGGGCTCGATCATCGCCCTGGTCGGGCCCGGCACCCGAACCGGGCCCGGGCCGAGCTTTCTTGTCGCGGAGATCAAGGTATCGCTTGCCCGCTTCAAGCCCTTCGATGAAGTGCGGTAGGGTGTCGAGGATTCCGAAGAGCCCGATGATGATCAGGCCGTGACCGACGCGGAGCCGCCTCTGGGTGAAGTCGTCGATGAAGGTCCTAGAAGCTTCGGAGAGGCCGATCAGCAGGAGCACGGTCCCCTTCACCAGGTTGGTGACGGGATTCTCCACGAAGGAGCGGATCGCGCGTGCGATCTTATCCCGGCGGTCGCTCATCTTCGACCTCGGACTCCTGGAATCGTGAACCCCCGGGCCCGGAACGGATGGCCCGCTCGACCCCGGCCGTCTCGTCGGCCCTCGCGACCCGTCCGGGGGGCGCCTGGCCGGCCTGGATCCCGACCAGGCGGGCGAGCACCACCGCGAGGTAGATCTGGCCCATCATCGCCTCCAGGGCGACGGACATGCTGGCGAACCCGGTCGACGGCGTAAGGTCGCCAGTGCCCGACCCGGCCAGCGTCGAGTAGCTGAGGACGAACAGCCGCATGAACTCGGCGCGCCGCGATCGGTCGTCCGACCACGCGGTCCGGAACCCGTGCTGCGACTGGAACGAGCCCGGCGCCGCCACCTCGATCAGCGCGAAGGCGAAGACCCAGATCAGCCCCAGGAGCAGGTAGACGCAGAGGGACGCCTGGAGCGTCTCAACGGTCACGTCCTCGCTCTCGAAGATTGCCTCGAGGATCGTGGCGGTGACGAAGATCAGGGTCGAGAGCCAGAGGAGTATTTGCAGGATGACGAGCCAGCGGGTGCCCTCGAAGGTGACCAGTCGCCCGATCCCGAAGTCGGCCAGGGCCAGGATCAGGCCGATCGCCACCGGCCTCCTCCCGGGCCGGGCGGCATGGAGGCTCGCCACCAGGACGGCGCCCGCGAACAGGCCGAACGCGACGACCCAGACCGGCTTCTCGACGACCACCGGGGCGGAGGCCATCAGGGCGACCAGGGCGACCAGGAGGATGCCGAACTTGCCTCCCGCCGCACTCAGGAGCCTGGATCTGGGTCGCACGAGTTCGTCCCCCTCGGCCGCCGCTCCTGACGGTCGCCAGCTCGTCGATCCCGCGAGGGACTCCCGCGGGCGTCGATGATCGACCCCTCCGGCCCGTCCATCCGCACCACCTGGATGGGGACGTCCCTCGGGGCCGGTCGGGAGATCCACACCCTTCAGCGCCGGAGTTCCTGCGGGGCGAGATCGAAGACGACCTTGCCGATCTTGCCCCTGAAGGGGAACGGCGACCTGGCCTTGTACGTCAACGAGACCGGCTCGCCGTTGTCCTTGCCGATGTCCATCCCGGCATAGGTGGTAAAGCGGAGCGGGACCGTGTGCTCCATATGGTTCTCGCCGACCTGCTTGTCGCCGACGAAAAGCCGGCCGCGGCCGCCCGTGGCCGGCTTTCCTGGCTCATCGGCGGCGAACTCGTAGCGCACCTGGATCTTGCCCATGGGCAAGTTCTCCGAGGCGGTCAGCGTCTCAACTTTCACGCCGAGAAAGCTGTAGGTATAGCGCAGCTTGCCGTCCTGGACGTAGAGTGAGAACCCTCCCATGACGTCGGACTCGGCGACGATCACGCCCTCGGCGCCGGCCGCGGGAATATCCAGGTCGGCACTGATCGTGAACGAGCGGTTGTAGATGGGTGGGATCATGCCCGAGCCGATGTTCTCCGTGCCGGGGTAGTAGGTGAACCTTGTCTGCCCCGCGGAGGGCGGGGTGATGCCGAAGAACTGGGCAAACCCCGCCAGCAGGGGCGTGACGTGGTATTTCTGCGCGTCCTGCCAGAACAGATCCTGAAGCTCGCGAAGTTTCTCGGGATGCTTGGCCGCAAGATCGTTGGCTTCGGAGAAATCCTCGTCGAGGTTGTACAGCTCCCACTTGTCCTTGTCCGGGTCCCACTTGCCCGGGAGGAACTTCTCCATGGTCTTGGGATCAAGTCTCCACGGGATCCGGTCCAGCCGGGCGCAGGCGATCCAACCATCCTTGTACATGGCGCGGTTGCCGAAGATCTCGAAGTACTGCTGGGTGTGGCGGCCCTTGGCGTTGGCGTCGCCGAACGTATAGGCGAAGCTCACGCCGTGCATGGGCATCTGCTCGATGCCGTTGACCTGCTTGGGCGCGGTGATGCCCGCGACCTCGAGGATGGTGGGCGCAACGTCGATCACGTGCGTGAACTGCGTCCGAAGCCCGCCCTTGTCCTTGATCTGCCTGGGCCAGGAGACAACCATCGGGTTCCGTGTGCCGCCGAAGTGGGAAGCCACCTGCTTGCCCCACTGGAACGGCGTGTTGCCGGCCCAGGCCCAGGCGCAGGCGAAGTGCGGCTGCATGACCGGACCGCCCCAGGCGTCGATGCCACCGTACGCATCGACCAGTTTCAACTGCTGTTCTGCGGTCAGCGGGATGCCGGTGATCGTCGTGACCTCGTTGAACGTCCCGGTCTCCGTGCCCTCCATGCTCGAGCCGTTGTCGCCCCAGATATAGATGATGAGCGTGTTGTCGGCCTGGCCCATCTCCTCGATGGCCTCGACGACGCGCCCGACCTCGTAGTCGGCGTTCTCCTGGAAACCCGCGTAGACCTCCATCTGGCGGGCGTAGAGCTTCTTCTCGTCCGGCGAGAGGGAGTCCCACGCCGGGAATGCCGGGTCCCGCGGCGTGAGCTTCGTGCCGGCCGGGATGACTCCCAGGGACTTCTGGCGCGCGAACGTCTCTTCGCGGAGCTTGTCCCAGCCCTGGTCGAACTTGCCCCTGTACTTGTCCGCCCACTGCCTGGGCACGTGGTGCGGCGAGTGACTGGCGCCGGTGGAGTAGTAGACGAAGAACGGCTTGTCGGGCGACTGGGCCTTCTGGTCGTGGAGCCAGCGGATCGTGCGGTCGGAGAGGTCCTCGGGGAAGTAGTAGTCCTTCCGTCTGGGTACCCCGATGATCGTGTTGTTCTCGGTCAGGACCGGGTCGTACTGACCCGACGCACCGCCGAGGAAGCCGTAGAAATAGTCGAACCCCAGCCCGCACGGCCAGCGATCGAACGGGCCTGCGGCGCCCTGCTGGTTGTCGGGCGTCAGGTGCCACTTCCCGAACGCGGCGGTGGAATAGCCGTTGCCCTGGAGGATCTGGGCGATGCTGGCGGCGCTCTTCGGCCAGGTCGCGTTGTAGCCCGGCCAGCCGCCCGCAAACTCCGCGATCGAGCCGAAGCCCACGGCATGGTGGTTCCGGCCGGAGAGCAGCGCGGCCCGGGTGGGTGAGCACAGCGCCGTGACGTGGAACCGGTTGTAGCGCAGGCCCTGGCCGGCCAGCTTGGTGAGCGTCGGCGTCTGGCAAGGGCCGCCGAACGTCGAGGGGTTGCCGAAGCCGGCGTCATCGATCAGCATGAGCAGCACGTTCGGCGCGCCCTTGGGGGCAGTCACCGGACGTGGGAAGTCCGGCTTCGAACCCGCGAGCGTGCGATCGGCAACCCCCTGGAAGGGCGGGTCGGCGTGCGGGAGACGACTCGCCTTCGCCGATTCTGGGGCGCTCCGTGTGCCGCGCGGCGGCTGGGCCATCGCGATCATGGCTCCCAGCACTCCCAAGGACAGGGTCAGTACGACGACGTTGGACAGTTTGCCTGGTCCGCGCATCCGGTGTCCCCTCATGGAAAAGCCAGGGTGCTTGCAACTGCCGATAATTTCCCGCCCGGAGTGACTGCCATGGTACGCTCGCTGACGAGGTCCCCGCTCGTCGCCTCACTTCGAGAAGCTCAGCCCCGGGTCGTCGGGGCCGTCGCCGACGATGCGGAAGGTCATGTGGGTCGGGTCCGTCCAGCCCACGCGGCCGACCAGGGCGGGGCCCTTGTCCTGGGCCAGCGTGAGCATGCCGTCGCCGTAGGTGGAGGCGCCGGAGAACTGCCGCGTCTTCCCCTTCTGCGTGACCTGCCAGGTGAACGCCCCGCCGGGCTGGATGGTCAGGGCGACCGCGGTGTCGGGGGCCGGCTGGGTCCGCCAGGTCCCGGTGATCGACGCGTCTTGCGGCGGAGTCGTGTCGGCCGGGGTGGGGGAAGCAGGAGTTGCCGGGGCGGGCTTGTCCTGCGACGGGTCGAGCTGCCGGAGCAGCTTCGCCGAGAGGGCGTCGCTCGGCTTCAGCGCGACGACCTGCTTGAGCACCTCGACGGCCGCCTCGGTGTGGCCCTGGGTCAGGTAGTGGTAGGCGAGCACCAAGCGGGCCGAGGCCGATCCGGGGTTGGCGCTGCAATAGTCCTCGAGGACGCGGAGCTGGGTGGTGTAAACATCGACGTTCGGGTAGAGGCCGATGAGCGTGGTCCAGTCCCAGCCGGGGCCGACCGAGAGGACGGCGTAGAGGGTCGCGGCGGCCTCGTCGTACCGCCCCAGTGCGAACAGGCAGAGAGCGCGGAACTCGTGCAAGGTCGTATCGTTGGGGAGCTTCGCCAGGGCGGCGTCGGTCTGTTGCAGGGCGTCGGCGTAGTTCCCCTGCTGGAACGACGCGCGGCCGGCGTCGAACAGGGCCAGCGCCGGGTTGGCGACCGAGTCGTCGGCCGGCGCGCTCGTGGTGTCGATCGGCTGGGAGTAGTCGTAAGGAGCGGCCATCACCGGCTGGCCGGCCCCGACCATGCCTCCGCCGTAGTAATAGGGGTTGGCGTAGGGCATATAGCCCATCCCGTAGAGGGACGAGCCAAAGCCCCAGGACGACAATCCCCAGCCCAGCCCCATGCCGAGGCCCAGGCCCCAGGCGCCGGCCCCCCAGTACGGGTTGCGCCAGCCCCAAGCCGCGTCATTGTGGCCGTTCCAGTAGCCGTGGACCCAGCCCGAGTGGTACCCCCCGTAGGCGTTGTACCCGTAGGGCCGAGAGGCGGAGGCGCCGTAATATCCCCGCCCGGCGACCGCCCCGCCGCCGGCCGCCATGCCGCCGCGGGCTCCCGCCGCATAGACACCCCCCGATC
>JBKOZB010000096.1:0-12795 GCA_046744225.1 Planctomycetota bacterium
AATCAGTAGTACACGAAAATGCGGGAAACCCAAGGCTCCCATCCCGGCGGGGCAGGAAACTTTCCTCCGCACCCGTCGGTGAGCCGACGCGAAAACGGTCCGGCCGCGCGGATCGCATCCGCGCGGCTCCTGTCGGATCACCGCGGCAGGTGACCGTCCCGTCTCCGATCCGGCGGCAGGCGCCGACACAGGTCGGGCCGTCTCGAACCGGCCTCCGCCGAGCCTCGGACGATCCGGCCGACTCGCTCGGATCGTCAATCAGGTGGGTTGGCTTCCGTTGGACGTGTCGGCGATGGTCGCCGCGCCCCCGGCGGCCGGCGCCTCGCCCCCCCCCGAGAGCAACTGCCGGAGCACGTACGGCAAAATCCCGCCGTGTTCATAATACCGGATCTCCTGCGGCGTGTCGATCCGGACTGTGGCGTTGAACTGATGCATCACCCCATCGGCGCGCTCGGCGACGACCGTCACCTCGCGGCCGTGGGCGAAGTTGCTCTTGATCCCCTTGGCCAGGCCCTCGATCGAGAACCGCTCCTCGCCGGTCAGGCCGAGGCTCTCGACATTGTCGCCGGCGCCGAACTGGAGGGGCAAGATCCCCATGCCGACCAGGTTCGAGCGGTGGATCCGCTCGTAGCTCTCGGCGATCACGGCGCGGATGCCGAGGAGCTTCGGCCCCTTGGCCGCCCAGTCGCGCGACGAGCCCGAGCCGTACTCCTTGCCCGCCAGGATGATCAGCGGGACCCCCTCCTCGCGGTAGCGCTCGGCCGCCTCGAAGATCGTCGTGACCTCGCCGTCGGGTAGGTGACGGGTGAAGCCGCCTTCGGTCCCCGGGGCCAGCTTGTTCCGCAGTCGGATGTTGGCGAAGGTGCCCCGCACCATCACCTCGTGGTTGCCGCGCCGCGAGCCGTACGAGTTGAACTCGGCGACGCTCACCCCGTGCTCGGTCAGGTAGCGCCCCGCCGGGCTCTGCACCTTGATCGAGCCGGCCGGCGAGATGTGGTCGGTCGTGATGCTGTCGCCCAGCACGGCCAGCGCCCGCGCCTTGGTGATCTCGGTCACCGGCAGCGGCTGGTCGGGCATCCCGATGAAATAGGGCGGGTTCTTGACGTAGGTCGAGCCCTCGTCCCACTCGTACAGGTCGCCCTTGGGGACGTTGAGCGAGTTCCAGCGCTCGTCGCCCTGGAAGACCTCGCTGTATTCCTTGCGGTACATCTCGGCGCGGACTGACTTCTGGATCGTGTCGTGCACCTCGTGCTGGGTCGGCCAAATGTCGCGGAGGTAGACCGGCTTGCCGTCCTTGTCGTTGCCGATCGGGTCGTTTTGCAGGTCGATGTTCATCGTGCCGGCCAGGGCGTAGGCGACGACCAGGGGGGGTGAGGCGAGATAGTTGGCGCGGACCTCGGAGTTGATCCGCCCCTCGAAGTTGCGGTTGCCGCTCAACACGGCGACGACGACCAGGTCGTCATCGTGGATCGCCTTGGAGATCTCGAGCGAGAGCGGCCCCGAGTTGCCGATGCAGGTCGTACAGCCGTAGCCGACCAGGTTGAACCGGAGCTTGTCGAGGTAGGTATCGAGCCCGGCGTCCTTGAGGTAGTCGGTCACGACCTTCGAGCCGGGGGCGAGGCTCGCCTTGACCCAGGGCTGGGTCGAGAGCCCGCGCTCGACGGCCTTCTTGGCCAGGAGGCCGGCGGCGATCATCACCGACGGGTTCGACGTGTTCGTGCAACTGGTGATCGCGGCGATGACGACCGAGCCGTGCGTGATGTAGCCGGCGCGCAGGGGGCGATAGGAGGCGTGCGGGGCGGTCGGGTCCTCGACGCCGACGGCGGTGCCGCCGCCCCCTTCCCCTTCGAACCGGAGCTCGCTCTTGACGTCGGTCGTCGCCGTCGCGGTCGCCGAGACCGGCTTGGGTGGCAGCGACGGCCGGGCGTCGAGCATCACCTTCAGCGCCTTCTGGAACGACGCCTTGGCGTTGTGCAGGGCAACGCGGTCCTGGGGACGCTTGGGCCCGGCCAGGCTCGGCTCGACGATCGAGAGGTCCAGATCCAGCGTGTCGGAGTACTCGGCCTCGACCGCGCCGACGGTGTGGAAGAGCCCCTGCTCCTTGCAGTACGTCTCGACCAGCCGGGTCAGGGGCTCGGGGCGTCCCGCGAGCTTGAGATAGCGGAGCGACTCGGAGTCGATCGGGAAGATGCCGCAGGTGGCGCCGTACTCGGGGGCCATGTTGGCGATCGTGGCGCGGTCGGCCAGGGGCAGGTTCGCCAGGCCGTCGCCGTAGAACTCGACGAACTTGCCGACCACCCCCTTGCGGCGAAGCATCTCGGTGACGGTCAGCACCAGGTCGGTCGCGGTCGCCCCTTCCCTGAGCGCCCCGTCGAGTTTGAACCCGACGACCTGGGGGACGAGCATCGAGACCGGCTGGCCGAGCATCGCGGCCTCGGCCTCGATCCCGCCGACGCCCCAGCCGAGCACGCCCAGGCCGTTGATCATCGTCGTGTGCGAGTCGGTGCCGACGAGCGTGTCGGGGAACGCCAGGGGGGCGTCGCCGCCGGCCTTGCCCTCGACGTTGGACGAGGTGAAGACGACCCGCGCCAGGTATTCGAGGTTGACCTGGTGGACGATCCCGGTGTCGGGGGGCACGACCCGGAAGTTGCGGAAGGCGCTCTGGCCCCAGCGGAGGAAGGCATAGCGCTCGCGGTTGCGCTGGAACTCGAGTTCGGCGTTGGTGTGGAACGCCTGAGGCGTCCCCGCCTCATCGACCTGGACCGAGTGGTCGATGACCAGCTCGACCGGCTGGAGCGGATTGATCTTCTTGGGATCGCCCCCCATCCGCTTCATCGCGTCGCGCATCGCGGCGAGATCCACGACGGCCGGCACGCCGGTGAAGTCCTGGAGCAGCACGCGGCTCGGCCGGAACGCGATCTCGCGCGACTGGATCGCCTTCGGGTCCCAGTGCGCCAGGGCCTTGATGTCGTCGGCCGTCACCGTGTGGTTGTCTTCGTTGCGCAGCAGGTTTTCCAGCAGGATCTTCAGCGAGTAGGGGAGTCGCGCGACGTCGAGGCCCGTCTTCGCGAGGGCGTCGAGCCGATAGATCCGGAACGTATACTGGTCCACACGAATCGTTGAGAGGGCGTTGTAACTGTTGGGCATGGAAATTGCACCCTGATGTCATGGCTCCTCGGGAGCCGCGCGATGGGGAGTTTGGGGTCTTGTCAGATCGGCTCCATCATCTCGTTCCGGCGCGCGGCTTGCAACCGGCCAGTCTCGGCAAGAGGATTGGCGCGAGTCGCTTTCGCCCGAGGTCAGCCGACGAACTGGACGACGAGCGGGCCTGGGACTAGGCCCGCGTCGGCCCCTCGGGCCAGCAGGGTACGCACGGCTTCGCGCCCCTTCGGGCCGTAATCGACCGTCCAGTCGTTGACGTACATGCCGACGAACCGGTCGGCCAGCGTCGGGTCGAGGTCGCGCGCGTAACGCAGGGCATATTCGAGCGCTTCCTGGCGGTGCTCCAGGGCGTAGAGGATGCTCTGCTTCAAGAGTCGGGCGATCTGCTCGACCAGCTCTTCGCCGAGGTCCTTGCGGACGACGTTCCCCCCCAGCGGCAGGGGTAAACCGGTCTCCTCGAACCACCACTGGCCCAGGTCCACGACCTTGTGCAGGCCGCGGTCGCCGTAGTACAGCTGCCCCTCGTGGATGATCAGGCCGGCGTCGGCCTTCCCCTCGGCCACGGCCAGCAGGATCTGGTCGAATGGCAGAACGACGACCGGCACGTCTTTGCCCAGGCAGAGCCGGAGCGCCAGGTACGCGGTCGTCAGGAGCCCCGGCACGGCGATCGTCCGCCCGCGCAGGTCGGCAAGGGTCGCCGGCTCGCGGGTGATGACAGTCGGCCCGTAGCGGTCCCCCATGCTCGACCCCGACGCCAGCAGCGCGTACCTGTCCGCCAGGTGGGCGAAGGCGTGGATGCTGACGGCCGAGACCTCCAGCTCGCCGCTCAGGGCCCGGCGGTTGAGCGTCTCGATGTCCTCGAGCTGGTGGACGAACTGGAGCCCGCCGGTGTCGAGCTTGTCGTGCGTCAGGGCGTAGAACATGAAGGCATCGTCCGAGTCGGGGCTGTGCCCGACCCGGATCGTGCGGGAGGCGGTGCTCATCGGTGCTGCCTGCTTTCCTCGTCGAGCCGAACAGGGGGCGGAGTCAAGTCCCAGTCAGGGGGCGAATCATCAACCGAAAACTCATCCCGCTTTTAACCTGCGCGGGTCCCACCAACCAAATCTCTCCATCGCGGAATCATTCCGGAGTGATGTAATCGGCACGGGCCCCGGCAGCCATGCGGGACGGCTCCGAGGCCCGGAGCGGGTGAGGCGGAGGAATCACTTCGCCGGCTGCGGGGCGGACGGCGACGGGCGCGGGGTCTGGCCCGCCCCCGACGTCTTCGTGGAGCGGTCCACACCGAGCATCTCGGTCGCGTCGAACGGATCGACCGAGGTATCTTTCTCGGCGCCGGCTAGGAGTTCGCGGAATGGCAGGTCCTTCGGCTCGGGCTCGCCGAGCTGCCGCAGGGCCCGGAGGTACCGCTTGACGATCAGGCCCGTGTCCTTCTTGTTGAAATCGTCGTTGCGGTAGTCGAGGTGGTCCTTGAGCAGCTTGTCCCAGATGTCGAGGCCCTTGCGGAACTGCTCGACCGCCTTGGGGAAGTCGGCGCTCTTGTAAGCGATCGTGCCGTCGTAGAAGAACTGGCGGGCCTCCACCCCCTCGCTGGTCATCTCGGCCTTCGCCCGGTCCTTCCAGTAGCGGTAGTTCATCTGGTCGGACCAGCGGTTCGTCCAGTACTGCTGGTTCTCCGAGAGCGTGGCGAACTTCTTGGGGTTGGTCACGACATCGATCTGGATCGGCTCCTTGGTGAGCTTGCCATCCCGCATGACCTCGTTGTGGCTCATGAAGGTGTAGGTGCCGAACTTGACCCACTCGGCCAGCGCCTTGGCCCACTCGTTCTTGGCGACCTCGCCGAAGGTCGCGGGGATGTCCTGGATGCTCATCTTCTCCAGGCTGGCGGCGTAGCGCGTCTGCGCGTGCGCGGGCATCGAGCGAAAGGCCAGGTCGCCGGGACGTCCTTTGCGCTGGGGCATCGGATCGACGTAGTCGAGGTTCGCCTCGGCCGAGCTGGCGAGCCGATTTTCCCCCTTGTCCACCAGGTTGACCGCGCGGCTGAACCAGCCGTAGCCGAGCTGGAAGTTGTCCTGGCGGATGACTTTGATGTTGGTCTCGGGCTCGATGTAGCTCTTGAACTCGTCGTCATCGTCGTCGCGGAAGAGGCGGCGGAGGATGATCGATTCATCGGAGAAGCCGATTTTGTGGTAGTAGGTCCAGGCGGTGTCCCAGACCAGGTCGGGCGAGCGGCGGTTCTTCTTGACGCCGTCCTGGAGGAACTTGATCCCTTTCTTGATCCACTCGTACTTGTCCTCGGAGGCGTCCCACTCGACCGAGACGTTGTAGGCGAGGTTCCAGCCCTGGAAGGTCCAGACCGAGAGGAAGTGGGGCTGGAGCTTTGTGATCAGGTCCACGGTCGCCTTCATCCGGTCCCAGTCCTGCTCGCGCTTCAGCTCCTCGGCGCGGGTCCAGAGGACGTTGGCTGCGATCCCCCGCGCTCCGCCGAGCAGAGCGAGCTTGAGCATGAAGCTGCCGGTGTCCACCTGGCCGATCGCCGCCTCGCCCAGGTCCTTGCGCTTCTTCTCCTCGTCGAGCCAGCTCGTGTATGGGAACATGATGCCGAAGAGGGCGACGATCGCCAGCCCGTAGATGATTTTACGGTTCTGATTGGGCGCAGATTTCATGCGGCGACCTCCCGATTCTTCAGGATGAAGTATCCGGCGATGGAGAAGGGCAAGGCGTACGCCAGGGCCAGCAATAGGTTCTCGGCCATGAGGCTCACGGGGACAGCGAACCCGTCGGCCACCGTGTTGCTCACGTCGAGGGCCGTGAAGTTGGGGACGATGTAGACGAGGCGCGACATGACCGGCATGACCAGCGAGTCAAGCGTCTTGGCCGTAACGACCGCCGCGGTTGGGGCCAGCTCCGACACCTGGTTGTCGTGCGTCAGGAGCCGGATCAACGACTCGAACGGCCCGCCGCCGAGCAGGGTCGCGCGGGTGAACTCGAGCAGGAACGTGAAGGCGACCTGACCAGCGATGAAGAAGAAGAGCGTGGTCAACAGCGCCACCGGCCAGCTCAGGAACGTGCCGGCGAAGACGCCTATGGCCGTCAGCACCATCGCCTGGAGCCAGACGCCGAACAGACCCTTCATGAAGTTGGTGCCGAAATCGCCCGATTCGACCAGGACGTACAGGTCACTCTCGGCCATGCCGAGGTACTGCGTCGGGCTCAGGCAGCGGATCTCGATCCGCAGCGCGCCGCACGAGCCGGCCAGGATCTCGGACGGGAGGAACAGCTTGTTCGTGTAGTATTCGCGGATCGGGAAGATGTTTTTGTAGAGCTCGGCGCCGGTCCGGGGGTTGGTGATCTCGATCTCGGTGAAGACCGGCTCGCCGATCCGGCCCTTGGTGGTCCGGTAGACGTTGAAGGTCATCTCCAGGGGGATCGGCGGCGAGTGAAGCGCTAGGCCCCGGCGGCGGATCGACTGCGCCTCGGTGGCACGGCCGGCCGCCGCGGCCTCCTTCGCTTTCGCTTCAAAACCCTTCGCCTCGGCCAAGAGCTTCTGGTGCGCCTCCTGCATCCGCTCCAGCTCGGCGCGGTTACGGCTGATGCTCGCGGTGAGCTGGCCGGCGCGGGCCGGGGTCAGGTTCGCCGTCCCTTGCTCCTGCTCGGCGCCGGCGATCTGGTCCCGCAGCTCGTGGACCCGGTTCAGGTACCACTCGATCGTGTCGCGCTTGAGCAGTTGATCGACGGGGATGTGGCGGTCGAGCAGGACGCGCGGGTCGAACGGGTCGGGGACGACCCCGAAGCTCCAGATCGCGGTGGCCGGCGTCCCCCCCTCGATGTGGCTCCGCGGCTCGCGCATTGACTGCTCCTGACCGACGTCGATCCCCTTCAGGTGGGGCGTCCCACGCGAGTCGAGGAAAGTCAACGAGCCCTTGACCGGCACCCGCGCGGCCATCCGGGTCCGGAGCTGCTCTCCCTGCTCGCGCAGGAGCTTGGCCTGGGCCATGTGGCCGGCCTGTTCCTCTTTCACCGCCGCCGCCTCGGTCGCCTTGATCGTCCCGTTGACCGTCCTCCAGAGGTAGAGCAGGCTGATCCCGCCGAAGGCGAGGACGAGCACTGTGATGATCGTCATGAACCCGATCATCCGGCCCCAGATTAGCTCGATCCGCCGCACCGGCTTCGAGACGACCGTGGAGATCGTCTGCTGCTGGATGTCGGTCGGCAGGCTGAGCGGGGTCAGGAGCGTGACCATGACCGTCAGCAAGAGCGAGCAGAGGAGCAAGAGCGTTCCGACGAACAGCCGGCCCATCTCGGCGGGCCGGGGCGGCGTGAGGAACCAGTGGGTGAACGCCAGGACGATGAGGAAGACGGTGACGACGATCCAGGGGGCCCACATCCGCCGGTTCGCCTCGACGACGCTCAGCCGGGCGATCGCGGAGAGCCGCCGAGGGCGGACGGCGAACAGCTCGCGCAGGACCAGCCCCAGGACCCGCAGCAGCACGACATAGCCCATGTACGTCGCGCTGAGCCGGGCGCCGTAGATGACGCCCTCCTGCCAGGTCGATTGTTGGGTCTGCCCTCCGACGACCGTCGCAGGCGTTTGAAACAGGCTCGCCTGCTGGAGCGCGAACCCGACGCCGACGCCCAGGAGCAGCCCGGCGTGGATGCCGAGCAAGACGAGCAGGTCGGGCGTGCGGCCGAGCCTGCGGATGGCCCCCCAGAGACCCCACTCGACCCAGAGGAAGAGGATCGCGCCACAGACCAGCGACAGGACGAAGGCCAGGGGGACGCCACCCATCTGGTGCACCTCGATCCGCTTGGTCGTCACCAGCACGTGAAGCAGCATGGCGCCGATCCCGCCGATCAGCGCGGCAAGGGCGGCGATGTCGAGCCAGGCCCCCCGCCCCACAGACCGCTCCTTGATCGCGGTCACCAGCCAGGCGGCGGCCCAGGCGACCAGGCAGCACAGGCCGACCACCTTGAGCCAGGTGATCAGGCCCCCGAACGGTCCGGGGAGCGAGACCGCTGGTTCGCCGAAGAGGAAGAGCCAGGTCAAGGCCCGCCGCAGCGCGGGGTCGAGCCCCGGCCGGGCAGCCTGCGACCAGATCAAGGGAATCGATGAGAGCACGGACATGGTGCAGAATGCTCCTCGGACGCCGTCGCGAAAATCCGAAGCCGGGCCGGAAATGATGGGAGGACAGGAAGACGAACCGGCGCGGCCGTTGCTCCGCGATGCCTTGATTGCGGCGGGACGAAAATTCAGCGAGATGGATCGGTCGCGCCGGAGGGCATCTCCGCCCGGCCAAGGCCCAGGGCGGGGGTGCACCCGCTGGCCGGTCGATCGCGGGGGATGATCAAGGCTTGGCCGGGCTCCCGGCCAGCTCGTCCGAGGCCGGCCTGGGGGCCGGCTTGGCCGGCTCGGCGATGCGGCGGCGGCCCGGGTGCAACTCGCTCTCGCGGACGATCCGCAGGAACAGCTCTTCGAGCGTCGTCGTCGGGTGGTCCACCGTCAGCAGCTCTGCGCCGTGACGCGCGATCACCTCGCGGATCTCCTGCAAGGCCGCCGGCGACAGCTCGCGTGTCTTGATCTGCGTCACGTCCTGGACCGTCAGCAGGTCCGAGACACGCCCCAGCTCCTTCAGCTCGCCCCGGTGCAGGATCGCAATCCGGTCGCAGATGTCCTGCATGTCCGCCAGCAAGTGCCCCGACAGAACTATCGTCTTGCCCTGGTTCCGCAGCTCACGGATCAGATCCTTGATCTCGGCCGTGCCGATCGGGTCGAGCCCCGAGGTCGGCTCATCGAGCAGGATCAGCTCGGGGTTGTTGATCAGGGCCTGCGCCAACCCGATTCGCCGCTGCATCCCCTTGGAGTATTCGCGGAGCTGGCGATGCTTGGCCGCGCTCAGGCCGACCATGTCGATCAGCCGACCGACCCGCTTCGTCCGCTCTGACGGCGCGATCTTGAACAGCCGGCCGTAGAAGTGGAGCGTCTCCTCGGCGTTCAGGAACTTGTAAAGGTACGACTCCTCGGGCAGGTAGCCAATCCGCTCGTTTTTCTCGACGTTGGTCGTCGGCTCGTTGAAGATCAGCGCGTCTCCCTCGGTGGGGAAGAGCAGGCCGAGGAGGAGCTTGATCGTGGTCGTCTTGCCCGAGCCGTTGGGCCCGAGCAGGCCGAAGATCTCGCCCCGGAACACCTGAAGGTCGAGCGCCTTGAGCGCCTGGACTTTCGGACGTCCCCAGAAATCGCGGTAGACCTTGGTCAGGTTCCGTGTCTCAATAATGACATCACGGCTCATCACGATTGCGCCTTCCATGAGGAATAGTCCGGGTGGAGACACTCCGATGCTGTGTCGCCCGGTCGTCGGATCCAGCACCGGCCGACTGTGGTGCGCGGTTCGCGCTGTAGCCATCCATCGCGAATAACGGAGGCGGAAAACGAACGAATGTATCACACGAAGAACGAACCCGCGCCCGGCACCCATCCGCAATCGAAACCATCGAACCTCGGCCCGACCCGGAGCCCACGCCGCCGAAGCTATGTACGCCGACTCGAAAAGGTTCGAAGAAATCGAACGATCGTTGGGGTCTCCTCGCCCGTCCATCGAGGATCAACGATCGCGATCCCGGCGGGACGGAATCCACCCCGGGATCGTCACTGCAAACAATTTATCGTAAAAGACGCAAGGCGGTTTTGGCAAGGAGTCGTCAATAGGTAGTGAAGAGAGGACCACCGAGGGCCAAACGAAGCTGAAATCCGGCCACTAGAGTCTTCCTCTCTGCACTGTCTACTACCGACTGCCTACTCTCAAGTTCACGGCGTCAGCCCGGTCCCGCCGGAGTTGATCGGGGGTGCCTCGATGCGGCCGCTGAAGCCGGGGAGCGACACGCGCGGGCCCGTGCCGATTGTTTCATTGTACGGATGTTCCGGCGTGTTGGCCGAAGCGATGGCCGGGCCGCCCGCCGGATGGTCGCCTCCGCAGCCGGCGTAGGAGAGGTAGCGCTGGCCGCGGGTCACGTACGGGTTGTAATAGTTGGGCAGGAACATCTGATCGACCGGGACGGCGTAGTAGCGCCGGAAGAAGTACTCGGCCGTCCGGTTCGCCCCGAGCGGCAGGTAGATGCCGTTGTCGACCCAGCCGTAGCCGTCGGGGTTGCCGTTGGGGAAGCCCCAGCCGTAGCCGGGACCATCGGGAAGAATGTAGGGGCCATGGGCGCAACCATGGCCCTGCCCGGTCGAGCCGATCGCGAACGCCAGTGCCACGACGATTGCAAGCGTCATGAACAGCCTCCCTGTCGGTCGCGAAGGCCGGCGCTCCGCCGCGGAGGGCACCAGGGATGGCGGCCTCCCGACCGAGGAGACCCCTTCGCCACCAGAAGCCACTCTACACGCGCCGCGGGACGCGCGCCGGGTTTTCCCGCGCCGATTCCCTTCCGAACGGTCCGGAAACCGGGTACGATCCGAGAAGGGCGGTTGCGCCGGGGCGGTCGCTCCCCGGACGGGCTGCCACGTCCGCTGGTGTGAAATCCTCATGATCGTCCTGATCGATAACTACGACTCGTTCACCTACAACCTCGTCCAGCGCCTCGGCGAGATCGACCCCAGCCTCGACCTGCACGTCGTCCGCAACGACCAAGTCAGCCTCGACGAGATCGAGGCGCGGAGGCCGACCCACCTGATCATCTCGCCCGGTCCCTGCACGCCGCTGGAGGCGGGGATCTCGAATGCCGTGGTCGAGCGGTTCGGCCCCCGCATCCCCCTGCTCGGCGTCTGCCTCGGCCACCAGTGCATCGGCCACACCTTCGGCGCGAGGATCGTCCGGGCCGACCGGATCATGCACGGCAAGACCTCGATGATCAATCACGACGGCAGGGGCATCTACCGAGGGCTACCGAACCCGTTCGAGGCGACCCGTTACCACAGCCTCGTGATTCAGCCCGGCACCCTCCCCGACGACTTCGAGGTCGTCGCCTGGACCGACCAGGACGAGATCATGGGCATCCGCCACAAGACGTACCCCCTGGAAGGCGTCCAATACCACCCCGAGAGCTTTCTGACTCACGACGGCATCAAGTTGCTCAGGAACTTCATCGGACGATGAGGTCTCTCGGCTCGCTCAACCCCTACCAAAGCATGCTCACGGTCGAAGAAGCCTTCCGCTTGGTGATGGAACGGTCGTCGCCTTTGCCCCCCGCGCGGCGGGTCTTGGGCGAGGCGCTGGGGTGCCTGCTAGCCGAGGACGTCATCGCGGACCTCGACTCGCCCCCGTTCGACAAGGCGCTGGTTGATGGCTACGCGGTCCGCTCGGCGGACTTGCTGGGCGAGGACCGCTGGCTCCAGCTCGGCGAGGAGATCACGGCGGGCCGGACGCCGACGCGCCCGCTCGGCCCGCGCGAGGCGGCGGCGATCATGACGGGTGCCCCTCTCCCCCAGGCGGCCGACGCCGTCGTGATGATCGAGCGCACCCGGCGCGAGGGAGACCGGGTCCTCATCGATGACGCGGCGGTCGCACCGGGCTGGAACCGCCTCAGGCGCGGGCGCGAGATGGAGGCCGGCGAGGTCGTCCTCCGCCGGGGCGAGCGGCTTAACCCCGCGCGGCTCGGCCTGCTCGCCTCCGTCGGCCGGTCCGAGGTCGCCGTGATTCCCAGGCCCCGCGTGGCCGTCGTCCCGACCGGCGACGAGTTGGTCGAGCCCGACCGCGTCCCGGGCCCCGGCCAGATCCGCAACTCGAACGCCGTGATGCTCCGGGCCCTGGCGGTCGAGGCCGGTGCCGAGGCCGAGGCGCTGCCGATCACCCCCGACGACCCCGACCGCCTGGCCGAGACGCTCCGGCGCGGGATGGAGGCCGACGTGCTCGTGATCACCGGCGGCGTCTCGGCCGGCAATCGCGACCTCGTCCCCGCGACCCTGGAGCGTCTCGGCGTCGTTCGCGCCTTCCACAAGATCCGGCTCAAGCCGGGCAAGCCGCTCTGGTTCGGCGTCGGCCCGGCGCGGGGCGATGCACCCGGCCCGCTCGTCTTCGGCCTGCCCGGCAACCCGGTCAGCGGTGTGGTCGGATTCCTCCTGTTCGTCCGTCCGGCGCTCGACACCCTGGCCGCCCGCCCGGCCCGCGCGGCCGAGGCCGTGCGTGCTCCCCTAGCCCTTCCGTACATGCCGGCGAGAGATCGCCCCACTTACCACCCGGCGCGCTGGACCGAAAGTTGTCTCGACGCCGACTTTAATCAGGTCGATCGCCACGCCATCGAGCCGCTCGACTGGGCCGGCTCGGCTGACCTTCGCACCGTGGCCCAGGCCGACGGCTTCGCCATCTTTCCCGAGGGCGACCGCGCCTATGAGGTGGGTGAAATTGTCGGTTTCCTCCCCCTTCGCTAAGATGGCGCAGGCGTCGTGACGATTGACTCACCTCCTACCCTCGGTCCCAACGCGAGACGGTTCTCGCCCGTAGCTTCCTGAACAAGGCGTGCGCGCCGAGGGCCGTGTCGTCCGTCGAAGTGCGATCATAGTCGGCAAGAAACGTGCAGATCGTAACGAATTCCCTGACCGTCACGGATTTTGTGGGGGCGACATTGTGCTGACAAGATAAGACAAAACGGCCATGATCCACGTGGCTTGAGGAAGGAGGTGGATCATGGCCGAAGGTCTCGCGA
>JBKOZB010000315.1:0-4945 GCA_046744225.1 Planctomycetota bacterium
ACTCCAGGTACTTCGCCTCCAGCTCCCCGAGCTCCCGGCTCAGGTCGTCGCGGGCCTTGCTGATGATCGAGATCGCCGTGCTACTGTTCCTCTGGAGGGCCTCCTCAAGGAACTGCTTGTAGTTGTCGGTAATCGCCTCGATCGTCCGGACCACCTCGTCCCGTCCGCTGGCCTGGTACTCGACCCGCATGACCTTCGCCAGGCGATCGGGCCGGGTGACCTTCAGGTGCTTGATCGCCTCTCCGACCGGATTCAGACCCCCCTTCTTGGCGGCGAGCAGCGAGGGGAGGTTGTCCAGCCCGACCTTGTCGATCGCCCGCTTGATGACTTGGGGGCTGCCGATGATCAGCATATGGGTCGGGATGTAGTCTTCATTCGTCCCCTCCATGACCGGATTCGGGTCGGTGTTGGCGACGTTCAGCGGGCGTCCCCCCTGTTGGAGGACCAGCAGGTGGACCTCCGCCTGGTAGATCCTCGGAGCCATGACGAGGTAGATGCTCGCGATAGTCAGGCAGGCGAGCACACAGGCTACGAACCACCACCTGCCACGCCACAGGATCGCGATGAGGCTGGGCCGGTCCACGGCCGGCTCGGGCAATGATGAGGTCGGGGGCGAATTGAGTTCTAGCGTCATTCAGAGGCTATCCGGAAAGCTGGGCCACCTTGCTGTTCCTGTACATGAATGGGGCTGGCTTCCGCGTCTCGTCGGAAGCCAGTCGCCTCAGCATCCCGCCGAGCGCACTGATCCGGATCCACGCCGCGCTCGACTCCGGAAGCCACTCGTCGTCCTGGCTGGGCCGTCGATCTCGACCCAGCCAGGCGAAGCTCCGCTCGGCGACCTAGTGTCCCTGGCACAAAGTAATGCAACAAATTCAGGGCTGGTGTTTGGCGTACCATCGCCTCATCTTTTGGTTTGTCCATGTCCACTCGAACGGGTGGGCATACAGCCGGTTGTACTCCGGCCAGGCGTTCTCCACGTGGTCGATGAACTCAGCACGGCTGGTCCACGATCTCCGCTTCAGATAGCGGTAGGTGAAGGCGTTGAGCAGCAGTTCCGCCTGGTCGAGCCACGAGGCATGCACCGGCGTGAAACGGCTTCGCCACCAGCCACCGCATCCGGCCAGGTACTGCTGTGTCGCCGTAGCGGTGTGGCTCGGGTCGCCATCGTGGATCAGGTAGGCCCCACGCAAGTGGCGATGATGCCGGCGAAACCTCACCAATTCCTCGATGTAGTGCTCGGCGTCCTTCGCTTTGACGCACGCCGCCTCCATCCGGCCGCTGTGGACGATCAGGAAGGCCAGGAGGTTGACCGTGCCATGCTGGGTGTACTCGAACTCCTGTTGCTCGATGGAGCCGGGGATCGCCCGGCGGATCGGCTGCCGCTCCAGCACCTGGCAGTTGGGCTTCTCATCGACACCGACGACCCAGTCGCCTTTGCGGGCCAACCGCTCGGCGTGGGCGTAACACCAGAGGATCTTCTCGGCCCGCTCCTTGAACCGGGCATCCAGCCGTGCCGTCTTCCAATACCGGGTGCGGTGCGGCTGGAGGTCCACCTCGTTCAGAATGGTGCGGATCGTCCGGTCGCTGATGGCCGGCACGATGCCGTCTTCGACGGCCTGACGGGCCAGGTCCTTGCTCGACCAGTGGGTGATGTGCAAGCCCCTGGCGACCGGCTCCAGGCAGGCCAACTGGACGATCTGGGCCCGCTGGAGGGGGGGAAATCCGGGCGGGCCGTCCGGATCGTTGCGGCGGTGCCAGGAGGCCGGGCAGGCCCGAGCCCTCGTAGAGGCGGCAGACCCTCCAGATGGTCGAGCGATCGCATTGCGTTCGGACGGCCAGTTGCTGGATCGGTTCCCCAGCGGCGACGCCCAGGACGATCCGAGCCCTCTGGATTTGATACCAGGGGAGGGATCGGCTCCGTGCGATCTGCTGCAAGATCGGATCATCGTGGGGAACGACCTTCAAGGAGCGGGGTTTACGGCCACGCATCGGGCAAGTCCGGTAGCTGGAGGTTGGTGCTGAATCCAGCGTACCGGCAGAGCCCAATTGGTTGCATTACTTCGTGCCAGGGACCCTAGTGTCCTGAGTCAGAAATCCGCCGATTAACCTTGATTTTCTCGTTGATTCATCATATAATTCTCCAAATGAGCTATATGATGACCACGAAGAGCAAGGGCGGACGTCCCAAACCCCCCGTGACCCTCAGCGACGACGAGCGGCAGAAGCTCGACACCTGGGCCAGCCGACCTACGAGCGCCCAACGCCTCGCCCTCCGCTCCCGAATCGTCCTGGCCTGCGCCGAGGGCCTGGACAACAAAGACGTCGCCGCGCGGCTCCGGATCAATGTCGTGACCGTCGGCAAGTGGCGGAAGCGGTTCCTGGAAGACCGCCTTGACGGGCTCGCCGATGAGCCGCGCCCAGGCGCCCCGCGCACGATCACCGATGTCATGGTCGAGGAAGTCGTCACCAAGACCCTGGAGGAGAAACCCAAGGCGGCCACCCACTGGAGCACGCGCGGCATGGCCAAGACGGTCGGGCTGTCGCAGAGCGCGATCGTCCGGATCGGGAACGCCTTCGGCCTGAAGCCGCACCGGGGCAAGACGTTCAAGCTCTCCACCGACCCCTACTTCGTCGAGAAGGTCCGCGACGTGGTCGGGCTTTACATGAGCCCGCCGGAGAACGCCATCGTCCTGTCGGTAGACGAGAAGAGCCAGGTCCAGGCGCTGGACCGCACGCAGCCCTTGCTGCCCATGACCCCGGGCCAGGCCGAGCGTGGGACCCACGACTACGTCCGCAACGGGACGAGGTCGCTGTTCGCGGCTCTGAACGTCGCCACCGACGCGGTGATCGGCAAGTGCTACCGTCGGCACCGGCAGCAAGAGTTCCTCAAGTTCCTCAACGAGATCGACGCTCAGGTTGAGAGGGAGCCGGGCGTTGAGATCCACATTATCCTGGATAATTATGGCACTCACAAGACAGCGGCGGTGAAGCGGTGGTTTGAGCGTCATCCCGAGTATCACCTTCATTTCACGCCGACCAGCGGATCGTGGCTGAACCAGGTCGAGCGGTTCTTCGCGGAGATCACCGAGAAGCGAATCCGACGCGGCGCCTTCCGCAACGTGGCGGCGCTGGAGAAAGCAATCCTGGAGTACCTGGCCGATCACAACGAAAATCCCCGGCCGTTCGTGTGGACCGCAAACGCCGACCTGATACTGAATCGGGTCAAGAAGGTTTGTGAGCGTATTTCCAACTCAGGACACTAGAGTTGTGTCGCAAAGAGCGATCGTCCATATTAGGAGAGGCAAAAGCCGGCGGAGGGATTGCGGCCTGACATCGGATTCGCGGCCTATCCTGAAGTTCGACGCAAGACGCTGGCGTCACAGTTCATCCTTGGTATACTCGGGACTGGCACCGGACACCAAGGGTCGGGCGAATCCGATGGCGGCGGACTGGTGCGTATTCTCTTCGGCGTGATGGCCCGCAGAGTCGCCGATCTCCAAACCATGCCCGCGGTCCTCGCTGGCTTTTGAGGGCAGGTCTACAACAAGTGTCGAACTCGAGCTATTGCCCGAGGAGGCGGTATCTCTTCGGATGTCGGCCGGCGTCGCGGCCGAACTGGTTGGCAGATTAATCGGTCTACTCCACCCTGATTAGGACCAGGAGACGCCCATGAGCGCGGTCGCACCGAGTCCCGCCGCCGTACCGAGGCCGGCATCCCGATCTCACCTCCGAGGGCTCTTGAGATCCTCGATCGGCCTCAAGATCATCATGGCCGTGACCGGGGTGATCCTCTCGGTCTTCGTCCTCGGGCACATGGCCGGCAACCTCCAGATCTTCCAGGGACGGGAGGCGATCGACGCCTATGCCAGGTTCCTCCGGGTGGAGCCCGCCCTTCTCTGGACCGTCCGTCTTGTGCTGCTCGCGGCGGTGGCGCTGCACATCTGGGCCTATCTGGTGCTGACGCGACAGAACCAGAGGGGGCGGGCCGAGGGTTACCGGGTCACGGCCCACAAGGAATCGAGCTACGCCTCGCGTTCCATGCGCCTCACTGGGCCGCTCCTGCTCGCGTTCATCATCTACCACATCCTTCACATGACGACCGGCACCGTACCCCTGACGATCGGCACCGCCCACTCGGACTTCCGAGAGGGCGAGGTCTACCACAATCTGACGGCTGCTTTCCGCTCGTTGCCGGTCGTGCTCATCTACCTCCTCGGCCTGGCGGCGCTTTCGCTTCACCTCTGGCACGGCGTCTGGAGCATGTTCCAGACGCTCGGCGTGGCCCAGACCAGGTATCACTCGTTCGGGCGGCGGTTCGCGACGATCTTTACCCTCCTGGTGGTGCTCGGATTTGCCGCCGTCCCCCTGGCCCTCTACCTCAAATAATCAGGAGCGCCGCGCCGTGGAATTGAAATCGAACGTCCCCCCCGGCCCGATCGACCGGAAGTGGGAAAGGCACAAGTTCGAGATGAAGCTGGTCAGCCCGGCGAACAAGCGGAAATACTCCGTGATCGTCGTCGGGTCGGGTCTCGCGGGGGCCTCTGCGGCCGCCACGCTGGCGGAGCTGGGCTATCGGGTGGCGTGCTTCTGCTACCAGGACAGCCCGCGGCGGGCGCACTCGATCGCGGCCCAGGGTGGGATCAACGCCGCCAAGAACTACCAGAACGACGGTGACAGCGTCTATCGGCTCTTCTACGACACCGTCAAAGGGGGCGATTTCCGCGCCCGCGAGGCCAATGTCTACCGCCTCGCGGAGGTGTCGGTGAACATCATCGACCAGTGCGTGGCCCAGGGCGTGCCCTTCGCCCGCGAGTACGGCGGCACGCTGGCCAATCGGTCGTTCGGCGGCGCCCAGGTCTCGCGGACCTTCTACGCGCGGGGCCAGACGGGCCAGCAGCTCCTCCTGGGGGCCTATCAGGCCCTGGAGCGGCAGGTCGGCCTCGGC
>JBKOZB010000066.1:0-14179 GCA_046744225.1 Planctomycetota bacterium
CGTACGAGCCGCACAGCCTGGTCCAGAACGCGCTTGACCCATTCGACCGGCTCCCCGGCCTCCAGGTCGGCCAGCGCTGGGAGACACGGGTGGTCAACCCGCTCAACGGCCAGGTCCAGCCAGTGCGCGTCGAGGTGGCGCGGAAGACCGCGATCCACTGGGACAAGAGCCCGGTGATGGTCCTGGAGGTCGTGCAGCACATGGCGCCGTTCTCGACCCGGACCTGGGTCCGGCCCGACGGCCTGGTGCTGCGGCAGGAGGTCCCATTCCCCTTCGTCAAGCTCGTCCTGGAACGGCAGCCCGAACGGGCGAACGCCGAGCGCGTCGAGGATCCCGGCCGATGATCGAGGTGAGCGGAGTGACCAAGACGTTCGGCGCCAAGCGGGCGGTGGACCAGCTCGACCTGCACGTCCGGGCCGGCGAGCTGTTCGCCTTCCTCGGCCCCAACGGCGCGGGGAAGACGACCACGATCAAGATGGTCTGCGGCCTCTTGTCGCCCAGCTCGGGGACCGTCCGCATCGGCGGCTATCCCGCGACCAGCCCTGAGGCGCGCCAGCTCCTGGCCTACGTCCCCGACCAGCCCTACCTCTACGAGAAGCTGACCGGCCGCGAGTTCCTCCGGTTCGTCGTCGAGATGTACGGCCTGGACCGTCGGTTCGCGGCGCGCCGGCTCGCCGAGCTGATCGAGACCTTCGAGATGGCCGACTACGTGGACGAGCTCTGCGAGAACTACTCGCAGGGGATGAAGCAGCGCGTCGTCTTCGCGTCGGCGCTGGTGCACGACCCGAAGGCCCTGATTGTCGATGAGCCTTTGGTGGGACTCGACCCCCGCAGCGCCCGGATCGTCAAGGACCTGTTCGTCGCGCAGGCGCGGTCGGGCGTGGCCGTGTTGATGTCCACCCACCTGCTCTCAATCGCCGAGGAACTGGCCGACACGATCGGGATCGTCGATCACGGCCGGATGCTGGCGCAGGGGACCTTGGCCGAGCTGCGCGAGCGGGTCCAGTCGCACGGGCCGCTCGAAGACCTGTTCCTGAAACTGACCGGCGCGCTCCGGCCCCCGGCCGCGAACGGCCGGGTCAAGGTCGTGGAAGGAGATCCGACCTCATGAGCCGGAGCCTCGACATCCGCACCGCCGCCCCGGTCGCCCGAGTGACCGCCGCGCCGGTCTGCCGGACCACCGCCGCGCAGGCCGCGCGGGCGTTCTACTTCTTGCGTTGGCGCCTGATCTGCAACAACGTCCGCGCGCTCCTCTCGGGCTCGCGGCTCCGGCTCCTGATGATCCTGATCTGTAGCGCGATCTTCTGGATCGGGCTGTTCGGCCTCTTCTTCGAGGGGTTCCAGTTCATCGGCTTTTACGTCGATCTGGCCGGCTCGATCGTCGAGTACCTGTTCAGCATGTTCTTCCTCTCGCTCCTGATCATGCTGTTCTTCTCGACCGGGATCATCACGTACACCGGGCTGTTCCAGTCGCGCGAGATAGCCTTCCTGCTGACGACCCCGGCCTCGGCCGACCGGATCTTCGCCTACAAATTCCTGGAAGCGATCGGCTTCTCGAGCTGGGGATTCGTGCTGCTCGGCAGCCCGATGTTGGTGGCCTACGGGATCACGAAGCAGGCGTCGGCGTCGTTCTACGGGCTGTTTTTTCTCTACCTCGTCTCCTTCGTCCTGATCCCGGGGGGCCTGGGGGCGGTCGGGGCGATTTTAGTGGCTAACTTCTTCCCGAAGCGGCAGAAGGCGGTGCTCGGCCTTGGCATCGCCGCGTTCTTGGCGATGGCGCTCCTGCTGTTCGTCCAGGTCGCGCAGACACCGGGCGACGCCCTGTCGCGCGATTGGCTCGGCGGGCTGCTCGCGCAACTGGCGTTCAGCCAGCACCCGCTCTGGCCGAGCCGTTGGATGTCCGCCGGCCTGCTCTCGGCGGCGCGGGGCGACTGGTCGAATGGGCTCTTTTATCTGATGGTCCTGACCGGCCACGCGGCGCTGTCGTACCTGCTGGCGGCGGTCGTCGCGCGCGACCTCTACCGCCAGGGGTACAGCCGGGTCCAGGGGGGCCGCTCATCGCGCCGGCGGATCGGCTGGTACGGGTTCGACGCCATCTTCCACCGGATCTTCCTCTTCCTCCCCCGGCCGATCCGCCTCTTGATCCTGAAGGACCTGCGGACCTTCCGCCGCGACCCGGCCCAGTGGTCGCAGTTCCTCATCTTCTTCGGCCTCCTGGCCCTCTACTTCGTCAATATCCGGAGGCTCAGCTACGACGTGCACAGCCCCTACTGGCGCAACCTGGTCAGCTTCCTGAACCTGGCCGTGACCGCCTTGATCCTCTCGACGTTCACGAGCCGGTTCATCTTCCCGCTCTTGTCACTCGAAGGGCGGAACTTCTGGGTGCTCGGCCTTCTTCCCCTGGAGCGCGAGGCAATCCTCTGGGGCAAGTTCGCGTTCGCCTCGGGGATCTCGTTGGTCGCGACCGAGGCGCTTGTCGTCCTGAGCGACTGGATGCTCCGGATGAGCCCGGCGATGATCGCGCTGCACATGGGGATGGTGGCCGTGCTCTGCCTGGGCCTGTCGGGGATCAGCGTCGGCCTGGGGGCGAGGCTGCCGAACCTCAAGGAGAGCGACCCGTCGAAGATCGCCGCCGGGTTCGGTGGCACGCTCAACCTGCTCGTGAGCCTCGTCTTCATCTTCTCGATCGTGACCGCCCTGGCTCTCCCCTGCCACCTCTACTTCGCCGGCCAGGAGACGCAGACGATCAGCTCGATCGTCCTCTCCGAGGAGCGGTTCCGGTTCTGGATGACGGTCGCCATCTTCGTCAGCCTGGGCGTCGGCGCCATCGGTACAATCGTCCCGCTCCGGATCGGGATCAAGGCGTTTCAGAGGATAGAGCTTTGATCGTGATGACAGATGGAAGTAGGAGCTACGCAGTTGGGGGTTCAGTGACTACATCAGCTGTCGGTCTGAGAGTTTTAGGGAAGAGAGGCAACGTAACAGAGCTTGCCACTCCGTTGCTAAATTCCCATCCTTCCAAACGCCTGGGGGCACCAAACGGTCAACTGCATAACTCCTAGAAAGATGGCAGGTGACAGAAGGATTTTCCTGATTTGTCATCTGCTATCTTCCATTTGTCATCATCCCCGTCCTGAACCGGGGTTGCGGTCCTTGGCGGCTCGTCTATAATTTCAATTAATTCTGAATAATCGACCCGACACACCGAACGGTCCTTGCCTGCTCGTTAAACTCCGCCCGCGGCGGCCGGTTCTTGGTGAGGGGAGGAGGAACCAATGGCCGCAACGATCCGGGTGGGGGCCGTCAGCTATTTGAACGCGAAACCCCTGTATTATCGCCTGACCGAGTTCGCGCCGGGGGTCGCGCTGGAGATGGACCTGCCGAGCCGGCTGGCCGATCGGCTGGCGGCGGGGGAGCTGGATCTGGCGCTGATCCCGTCGATCGAGTATCTGCGCGGGGCGGCGCGAGAGTACGAGATCCTGTCGGGCTTCGCGATCGCGGCGCGGGGAGCGGTACGAAGCGTCAAGCTGTTCAGCCGGGTGCCGTTGGAGCGGATCGGGCGGCTGGCCCTCGATGCGGGCTCGCGGACGAGCCAGGCGCTCGCGCAGGTCTGGCTCGACGCCAGGTTCGGGGTCCGGCCTCGCCGGATCGAGAGCCTGCCGATGGGTGTGCCGGTGCTGGAAAGCACGGCCGACGCCGTGCTCGTGATCGGCGACCGGGCGATGAAGGTCCCCGAAGGCCCGTTCCACGCGGTCGTGGACCTGGCCGAGGCGTGGAAGGAAATGACCGGCCTGCCGTTCGTCTTCGCGCTCTGGGTCGTCCGGCCCGGCGTGGATTTGGGCAAATTACCCGAGGCGCTCGCCCGGAGCCGGGCCGAGGGGCTGAAGCACGCCGACGAGTTGGCGGCCATGTATGGGCCGAGGCTCGGCCTGGAGCGCGCCATCTGTTACGATTACCTGACCCGCGTCCTGTCCTACGACCTGGGTGAACCCGAGATCACCGGCCTGCGGCAATTCGCCGCGATGGCCGCGGAGCTCGGGCTGGCCCCGGAAGGAGTTGACCTTGTCTTCCACCGTCGCCGCGATCTTGCAGCGCGTCGTTAAGGGGGAGCGGCTGACATTCGACGACGGCGTCACGCTGTTCCGGGAGGCGGACCTCCTGGCACTCGGCCAGGCAGCCGACGCCGTCTGCAAGCGGCTCCACCCCGAGCCGTACCGCACTTTCAACATCGACCGCAATATCAACTACTCCAACGTCTGCACCGCCGTCTGCGACTTCTGCGCGTTCTATCGCAAGGTCGGCAATTCGGATGCCTACGTCCTCGACCGCGACGTGCTCCTCGATAAAGTCCGCGAGACGGTCGAGCTTGGGGGCGACCAGCTCCTGCTGCAAGGGGGCCTGCACCCGCACCTCAAGCTGGAGTGGTACGAGGAGCTGCTCCGCGACATCAAGGCGCACTTCCCGACGGTCAACATCCACGGGTTCAGCCCTCCCGAGATCCACCACTTCACGAAGGTCGCCAAACTGCCGTTGCGGACCGTTTTGCAACGGCTCAAGGGCGCCGGCCTGGGGAGCCTGCCCGGCGGCGGCGGCGAGATCCTGGTGGACCGGGTCCGCAAGGCGATGACGCGCGGCAAGGTCCTGACCGACGACTGGCTCAACGTCCACCGGATCTGGCACGAGCTGGGGGGACGCTCGACGGCCACGATGATGTTCGGCCACATCGAGACGAGGGAAGAACGGGTCGAACACATGGAGCGCGTCCGGCAGCTTCAGGACGAGACGGGGGGCCTGACCGCGTTCATCTCGTGGACCTTCCAGCCCGAGCACACCGAGATGGCCGACGTCCCGGCCGCCGGCGCGTACGAGTACCTGCGCACCCAGGCGCTGTCACGGCTCTACCTCGACAACGTGCCGAACATCCAGGCGTCGTGGGTGACGCAGGGGCCGAAGATCGGCCAGATCGCGCTCTCCTTCGGCGCCAACGACATGGGCAGCCTGATGATCGAGGAAAATGTTGTCGCGTCGGCCGGAACCGTCTATTACCTTTCCGTAGAGGAAATCAAGCGCGCCATCCGCGAGGCGGGCTACATCCCACGCCAGCGCAACGTTTTCTACGAGTACATCGACGCCGAGCCGGCCTTGGCCGTCGACTGAAGAGATTCACTACAACGGCACCGAGAGCAAAACAGACATTAACTCGCCTTATTGCCCTTCTTCCGGTTATCATCTTAGTGTTCTTTGTGCTTTTGTAGTGAAGCCTCCGTCCTTTTGACGCCGAGAGCCGCGTGATCCACGTCGAGCACCTGTCCAAGAAGTTCCTCGATTACCAGCGGGGCTGGGTGTCAGCCGTCTCCGACGTGAGCTTCGACTGCCACCCCGGCGCGATCTTCGGGCTCCTCGGTCCGAACGGGGCGGGGAAGACGACCACCCTGCGGATCTTGAGCACCGTGCTGAGGCCGACCGGCGGCCGCGCCGTCGTGGCCGGCTTCGACGTGCTCGAAAACCCCGAGGGCGTCCGCGCCAACATCGGCTACATGTCGGCCAGCACCGGCATCTACGACCGGATGACCGCCTGGGAGCTGGTCGAGTATTTCGGCCGGCTCTACGGCCTGACCCCGGAGCGGCTCCGCGAGCGGATGGGGACGATTTTCGACTGGCTCCAGATGAACGACTTCCGCGAGACGCTCGGTTCGAAGATGTCGACCGGGATGCGGCAGAAGGTCTCAATCGCCCGGACGATCGTGCACGACCCGCCGGTGCTGATCTTCGACGAGCCGACCTCGGGCCTGGACGTCCTCGTCGCTCGCGCCGTGCTCCAGAAGATCGCCGAGCTGCGCGACCTGGGGAAGACGATCGTCTTCTCGACGCACTCGATGCACGAGGTCGAGAAGCTCTGCTCGCGGGTGGCGATCATCCACAAGGGGCGGGTCCAGGCCGAGGGCGTGCCGGGCGAATTGCTCGAACGGTTTGACCAGCCGAATCTTGAGGAGCTATTCTTCCACCTGGTCGAGCGCGCCGACTCGCGCGGCAAGGAAACGCCCGCGGCGAGCCTGACCTCGTGGAATGGCTCGTCGGTGTGACGGGAAACGGGCTTGCGCCGACGTCCAACGTCGTGCCGAATCCCCCCACCCCGGCCCTCACCGACGGGGGGTGGGGGTTCAGCCATCACCGCCGAAATACGGCCCCTTCGAATCGAGACCTCTCCCCATGCGCTGGTCGATCATCTCCGTGATTTTCCGCCGCGAGGTCCGCGACCAGATCCGCGACCGGCGCACCCTGTTTATGATCTTCGTGCTGCCGATCTTGCTCTACCCGATCCTGGGGATCGGTATCGTGCAGCTCTCGGCGGCGTTCGAGCAGAAGCGGAGGACGGTCCTGGTGGTCGGCCCGGAGCACCTGCCCAAGAGCCCTCCCTTGCTCAACGCCAGGCGCGACGGCTTCGACCCCGACCTGTTCGACAAGCCCGACGAGGCCAATCGTCTCCGCGTCAAGCTCGAACCCGCCGAGGGGGTCTGGCTCGACCCCGACCGGCGCAGGGTGGCGGTCCACGACGGCACGGCCGACGCCGTCATGCTGGTCCCCCCCGAGATCCGCACACAGCTCGAAACGGAGGGGACCGCGGAACTCCCGACGGACTACGACAGCGCCGATGAACCGAGCCAGATCACGTATTTGCGGCTCAAAGAAGTGCTGAACAACTGGAAGGAGAAGGTCGTCAAGTCCCGTCTGGAACACGACAAGAAGCCGCCGAGCTACACCGAGCCGATCCGGATCAAGGCCGTCAACGTGGCGAGCGAGGCCAAGCTGAGTGGGAGCGTCTGGGCGCGCCTGTTCCCGTTCCTGCTCGTCATGATGGCGCTGACCGGGGCGTTCTATCCGGCGATCGACTTGGGCGCGGGCGAGAAGGAGCGCGGGACGATGGAGACGCTGCTCATTAGCCCGGCCTCGCGCGCCGAGATCGTCATGGGGAAGTTCCTCACGGTCGTCCTGGCGAGCATGACGACGGCGCTCTTGAACCTGGTGAGCATGGGCCTGACCGGGCTCCAACTGGCGCGTCAGGTCCACTCGATGACGCCGCGCGACCCGAACCGGCTCGCGACGTCGTTCGCGCCGCCGACGCTCCAGTCGGCGCTCTGGATGTTCCTGCTCTTGATCCCGCTGTCGGTCTTCTTCAGCGCCGTCTGCCTGGCGCTGGCGGTCCTGGCCCGGAGCATGAAGGAGGGTCAGTACTACATGACGCCGCTCTACATCGTCTGCCTACCGCTGATCTTCCTGACCCTGGCGCCGGGGATCGAGCTGAACCTGTTCTACAGCCTGCTGCCGGTCACCGGCGTCTCGCTCTTGCTGCGGGCCTTGATCCTGGGCGAGTACCAGGTGGCCTGGCGCTATTTCCTCCCCGTACTGGTGCCGACGATCGTCTACGGCGGCGTCGCCCTGCGGTGGGCGATCGACCAGTTCCAGCGCGAGGACGTGCTCTTCCGCGAGGCCGAGCGGTTCGACCTGAAGAGCTGGATCAAGCACCTGTTCCGCGACAAGGAGCCGACGCCCAACGGCGGCGAGGCGCTCCTGTGCTTCGCCCTGATACTGACCTCGGCGTGGTTCCTGTTGCAGGCGATGGGGTCGGCGGGCCTGGCGCCGTCGCTGGCGGGCCTGGCGGCCGGCCAGATCGCGTTCATCCTGACGCCACCGCTGGCCATGGCGCTCTTGCTGACCGCGTCGCCGCGGCGGACCCTGCGGTTGTACTGGCCCGAGCCGCGCTACCTGGGTCTGGCCGTCGGGCTGGCCCTGGCGCTCAACCCGCTGGTCAACGAGCTGAGGCCGATCGTCGAGTATCTCTTCCCGATCTCGCCGGTGGTCAAGACAAGCCTCGCGCAGTTGATGGCGAGCGTGCCGAGCCTGGGCATGGCCCTGCTCCTCTTCGCGGCCATTCCCGCCATCTGCGAGGAGACCGCCTTCCGCGGCTACATCCTGACCGGCCTGGAGCGCGGGCACGGGACCCGCTCGGCGATCCTCCTCTCAGCGCTCCTCTTCGGGTTCCTCCACGTCCTGTTGAGCCTCTTCCAACAGCTCTTCAACGCGACGTTGCTCGGGATCGTGCTCGGCCTGCTCGCCGTCCGGAGCCGGAGCCTCCTGCCCGGGATCGTCTTCCACCTGCTCAACAACGCGCTGGTCGTGCTGATGGGCTACTGGGCGAGCGACCCGACGGGCCGGCGGATCGCCGGTTGGCTCTATCGCAACCCGAGCGAAGGTCTTTATCATGGATGGCTGGTCATCCTGGGCGCGGCGGTCTCGGCCGCCTTGCTCGTCGCGCTGGCGCGACAGGGCGGTGGAACGGATTCACCGCGAAGGCATAAAGGACACGGAGAAGAGAAAATGCAAAAAAAGCTAAAAATTTCAAGTTTGGAAATATAATTTTTTTATATCTTCTCTTCTTCGCGCCCTTTATGCCTTCGCGGTGAATCTTCTGGGTTACCTGATCCTCGCGCAGACTCTCTCGGCCCGGCATTCGCTTGATGAGATCGTCCACCCTGACCTTGGCCGCGCGGTATGTTTTCCCGGTCGAGGGTCCGCCGATTCCGGACGGCCGGCTGACGATCCAGGAGGGGCGGATCGCCTGGGTCGGGCCGGCGGAGGGGCGGCGGGCCGACCTCGACCTGGGAAACGTCGCGATCGCGCCCGGGTTCGTGAACGCGCATACGCATCTGGAACTGGCCGCGCTCGACGAGGAGGCCGGCGAGGACGAAGACGAGGTGCGCTGGCTCCGGCGCGTGATCGGTCAGCGCCGGGAGCGGTCTGAATCGGCACTGCGGGCGACGGTCGAGCGGAACATCGAGGCGAGCGTGGCGGCCGGGACGACCCTGGTGGCCGACACGACCACGGCCGGCCTGAGCTGGGACGTCGTGGCACGGGCGCCGATGCGGGCCGTCGTCTTCGCCGAGCTGATTGGCCTGAAACGCGCCCGCGGGTTCCAGACGAGCAAGGCGGCCTTCGAGTGGCTCGCGACGGTCAAGCCCGAGGCGCAGGTCGCCGCCTGCGCCCGGCCGGGCCTCAGCCCGCATGCGCCTTACAGCACGTCGGGCTGGCTCTACCACCGCGCCGTCGCGAGCCGGCTCCCCCTTTCCACCCACCTGGCCGAGATGCCCGAAGAGCTGGAGCTGCTCGAACGCCGCAAGGGCCCGCTCCGCGCGTTCCTCGAAGAGCTGGGCGCCTGGGACGACGACTGGGAGCCGATCGGTCCCCGCCCCGCTGACTACGTCCGCCGCGGCGACTTGCAGAAGGCCGACTGGCTGATCGCGCACGGCACGTACTTCGACCCGTCCGAGTTCTGGCAGCTCCGGCCCGAGGCCGCGCCGAACGGGCACCGCGTCGCGGTCGCGTATTGCCCGAGGACGCATGCCCGGTTCGGCCACGCCCCGCACCCGTTCCGTGCCATGCTCGAACGGGGCGTGATCGTCTGCCTCGGGACCGACAGCCTGGCGTCGAGTCCGAGCCTGAGCGTCCTCGACGAGATCCGGTTCCTCCACCGCCGCGACCCGACCCTGAACGGGCGGTTGCTCTTGACGATGGCCACCCTCTTCGGCGCCTGGGCCCTGCGGGCCGAGACGACCACGGGGAGCATCAAGCCCGGCAAGTCGGCCGACCTGGCCATCGTCACCCTCCCCGACCGCGACGAGCCCGACCCTCACACCCTCTTGCTTGACTCCGATCATCCCGTCGTCGCCACCGCCTTCGAGGGCAACTTCGTCAGCGGGCCATGGCTCGGGCGATGAACGGGGAATGGCGAATGTGAAGATGACAAATTTGTCATTTGTCATCTTCACATTCGCCATTCCTCATGCCGTCGCGGCATGCGCATCGACTTCGGGCGCGGGCGAGGACTCGGCCGGATCGGGCGACGGCGCGGGCGTCGGGGCCGCGCGGTCGGTGAGGGCGATATCGTGCCAGGCGGTCCCGTCCACGTCGCGCCGGAGCAGGAGATAGATGGTCGCGGCCGAGGTCCAGAAGTAGCTATAGATCCAGGCGTGGGCGAGCAGGCCGACCGCCGAGAGCCAGAACGTGTGGAGCGCGGCGGCGGTCGGATCAGGGGAGGCGCCCGCGGAAGGTGGCGCCGAACCGAACAGCGCGGCGAGCAGGCTGCCCGGCGCGGCGAAGCTCAGACCCCACTCGGCCAGGCCGACGACGACCCGCGCGAACAGGTCCACCATGACCAAGCCGACGATCCCGAGCCCCCACGCCAGCAGGGCATACGCGGCGTATGGGCCGGGGCGCTGATGGACGTAGGCATAAGTGCGGCTCAGGGCGTCGAACCCGTCCTCGGCCTCGGCCGCAACGGTCGCGGGCATCAGCGGCCAGCCGGCCGCCAGGCCGAGCAGGATCAGGGCCATCGTCAGGCCCGCTAGCAGCGGCAGGAACGCCAGGGCCCCCGCGATCGTCGGGCCGACCGGAGCGGGAATCCGGTAGAGCAAGCCGAAGAGCGCGCAGAGGGCGGCGAAGAACGCAACCCCCATCATCGGGCTCAACGGCGCCGCGAGCAGCGGCACCGCCTTGCGGACCGCGAACCGGAGCGCCTCGGGGAGCCCGACCCGCTCGGCCCGCGCCGCCTGGACGACCGCGACCCGCGCGATCGCCCCGCCCAGCAGGCTCCAGACCACCACCCCCCAGAGGGCGGTCGACAGCGCGTGCAGGAAGGTCCAGCCGTTGCTCCGGGCCGAGAAGGTCCCCAGGAACGGTCCGACCAGATAGCGCACCGGCTCGGACAGCCGCCAGGGGGCCGAGCGTACGTCGGCCGCGACACTCGCGCGGTCCTCGGGGAAGGCGGGCGCAGGGGGTTGCAAGATCCGGGGCGTGATCGAGAACGCACGCCGGAATTCGCGCCAGCCCCTCATGTCCACCACGACCGGCGCGTTTGGGACCGGAGGCGTGATCGCGCCCGAGGAGGGGAAAAGGCGGTCCAGCCCCTCCCAGCCGAGGTGGAGCAAGACCAGCCCGAGCGCCGCGAGGACGAGCCGCTTCGGGTCGGCCGCCGCGGCGACGGCCGGGAGGAGGCGGAGCCAGGGGAAGAGCCGCCCGGCGGTGATCGGGGCGTACGGGTTCGGTTCGCCGGCCATGCGACGCAATCTCCTCGGGTCGGTCCCGTCAGGGGACGACGCAGGTCAGGACCACCGCCTCACCCCCACTCTCGCCGCGCGGAGCTATCTCGCAAGGCCCAAGCACGGCCGGGAGCAGGAGGGTCTGGCCGAAGTCGAGCCGGACGGCGGCCCCGTCGTGCCGGACCTCGGCCGAGCTCCCCAGGCCGATCAAGAGCGTGAATCGGTCGCGTTGACCGAACCCGGACCGGGCCGGTCAGGCGGAGCCGCTCCAGGGCGAAATAGGGGCAGGCGGCGAGCCGCTCGCGCGTCCCGCACCGCTCGGCAATCGGCTCGGGCCGGGTCGGGATCGGGTGGACCGGGCCGGCCGTGAAGTCGGTCGATTCGAGCGCCTCGGCCAGGTGGAGCGTGCGGGGCTTGCCATCAGCCCCGACGCGGCCCCAGTCGTGGACCCGGAAGGTCGCGTCGGACATCTGCTGGATCTCGGCCAGCACGACCCCCGCGCCGATCGCGTGGAGGGTGCCGGCCGGGATCAGGATGCAGTCGCCGGGTCGGGCCTCGAACCGATGCAACAGTGGCTCGACCGCGCCGTCCGCCAGGGCCGCGGCGAAGTCGCCGCGGGAGACGCCCGGCTTCAGGCCCGCGTAGATCAGGCTCCCCGGCTCGGAATGGACGACGACCCAGGTCTCGGTCTTGCCGTTGTCGTTGGCCAGGCGGCGGCCGCGCTCGTCGTCGGGGTGGACCTGGACCGAGAGGACCTGATGGGCGTCGAGGAATTTGACCAGGAGCGGGAACTGAGGGCGCGGGCCGAGCGCCGGCCCGAGCAGCTCGTCAGGCCGACCCCGGACGAGGTCGCGGAGCGAGGTGCCGGCGTGTGGCCCCTCGGCCGCCCGGCTGACGTCGTCGCGGTGGTCGGCAACCTCCCAGCTCTCGGCGTAGCGCGATCCCGGACCGAGCGGCTTGTTGAGCAAGGTCGCCAGCCGCCGGCCCCCCCAGATCAGCTCCTTCAGGATCGGCTCGAACCGTAGCGGGTGAAGTGGCTCCGTCCGCATGACGTGACCCTCGGCGCATCCTCTTGCGAAAAGTTGGCGAGCAACCCGACCTTTGTTGTAACGGGAGCCGACGGGCGATGTCCACCCGAGTCGGCCCAAGTTCCGCGCCCGACCCCTGGAATCGCGGGCCGGCCCTGTGGTAGACTGGGGATTCAGGAACGCCCCCGCCCGACCGGCCGTCCCCGCGAGGCCCACGGCGGCGCCGCATCAAAGGGTCCCGGCCTCGGGATCGGCCGTCGCGACCCGCGTCTCCTCCCCCACCTGACCTGAGCCGATCCGCTCGGCGCACTGCCTGGCCCTGAAGGGTGGTCCACCTCCATGCCTACCGACAAAGACCTCTTCGCCGAAGAGCAATCGATGGTCGCCATGAGCTTCGGCGAGCACATCGAGGAACTCCGGATGCGGCTGATCCTCGCCCTGCTCGGGCTGATGGTCGGCGTTGTCCTCACGTTCATCCCGCCGCTCAACCTCGGTCAGCGCATCATGACCAAGATGTCGGAGCCCGCGAAGGGGGCGTTGCAAGAATTCTACACCGGGCGGGCCGAGGTCCGCGCCAAGGATGCCAAGAAGGCGGGGGCTCTCTCGCCGCCCATCGAAGCGGTCATCCCGGCCGACGCCTTCGTCACGGCCCTCCGCGACCTCGCCCCCCGGCTCGACTTGCCCAGGGCCGAGGAGCTGAAGGAAAGGACGGTCCGCCTGCCGATCCGGTACGACCAGTCGGCGATGATCATGACGGTCGTCGAGTCGGCCGAGCCGAGGGACGCGCTGATCTCGCTCGCCCCGCTCGAGACGATGACGATCTTCTTCATGGTCTGCATCGTCGCCGGGCTGGTGCTGGCGAGCCCCTGGGTCTTCTACCAGTTGTGGGCGTTCGTCGCCGCCGGCCTGTATCGCCACGAGCGGCACTACGTCAAGAAGTTCCTGCCGATCTCGCTCGGCCTGTTTCTGACCGGCGTCTTCCTCTGCTTCTTCTGGGTCTTGCCGATCACGCTCAGCTTCCTGCTCGAATTCAACGTCTGGCTCGGAATCGAGCCGACCTTGCGTCTGGCCGATTGGATGAGCTTCGCGACCATCTTGCCCCTGGTCTTCGGCATCTGCTTCCAGACCCCGCTGGTCATGCTCTTCCTGGAGCGGATCGGCGTCTTCACCGTCGACGACTACAAGGCGAAGTTCCGGATCGCGATCCTCGTCATCTTCATCATCAGCGCCGTGCTGACGCCGGGGCAGGACCCGTTCAGTATGCTCCTGCTCGCCATCCCGATGAGCACACTGTACGCTCTGGGGATCTTGCTCGTCGGCCGCCGCAAGAGCGCGGCCATGGCGGATGTCGCGGGGTGATCGTCATCAATGGGCAGCGCGACCTCGGGGATCGTCTATCTGGTCGGAGCCGGTCCGGGCGATCCCGGTCTGTTGACCCGCCGCGGCGCGGAGGTGCTGGCGACGGCCGAGGTGGTCATTTACGATCACCTGGCGAGCCCCCGGCTGCTCGACCTGGCCCCGAGGGGGGCGCTGCGCGTCTGCGCGGGGAAGTCGATCGGGCATTGCACCCTGTCGCAAGACGAGATCAACGCACTGCTCGTCGAGCACGCGAAGGACGGGCGGCGGGTGGTCCGGCTCAAGGGGGGCGACCCGTTCATCTTCGGACGGGGGGCTGAGGAGGCCGAGCACCTGCGGGCCTCGGGCATCGCCTTCGAGGTCGTGCCGGGGGTGACGGCCGCCGTCGGCGTGACTGCCTACGCCGGCGTGCCCGTCACCCACCGCGCCTCGGCCTCGGCCGTCGCGTTCGTCACCGGCCACCATGACCCGGAATCGCCCACGTCCCGGGACCGGCTCGACTGGTCGGCCCTGGCGCGGTTCCCGGGGACGCTGGTCGTCTACATGGGCGTGACCCGGCTGCCGAGCCTCTGCCGGACCTTGGTCCGCCTGGGCAAGCCCGAGACCACGCCCGCCGCCCTGATCGCTTCGGGGACGCTGGCGCGGCAGCGGACGGTCGTCGCGACGCTCGCCGACTTGCCGCAGAAGGTCGCCGAGGCGGGC
>JBKOZB010000333.1:0-6323 GCA_046744225.1 Planctomycetota bacterium
ATCGCGGCGAAGATCAGGAGCATCACGGTCAGGCCGATGTTGAGGTAGCCCTGGAGCGCCGCCCCCGACTTGATCATGCGGTAGAACTTGCCGGTGATCTCGTAGTAGCCGGCCGTCGTCGTGGTCGTCACCACGAAGAGCATCGGCAGGAGCGTCACCGGCGCGTAGCGGCCCCGGCCCGAGTTGATGAGCACGGTCGTCACGACGCTCAGCGCGATGGCCGCCAGGAGCTGGTTGGCCATGCCGAACATCGGCCAGATCGTCTCGACCGAGCCGGTCCAGATGAAGTAGCCCCAGCCGAAGACGACCAGGCCGGTCGCGAGCAGCGAGGCCGGCAGCCAGTCGAGGTTGCCGAGCGGCTTCCACACCTTGCCGAGGAATTCCTGCACCAGGAACCGGGCGATCCGGGTGCCGGTGTCGATCGTCGTGAGGATGAACAGGGCTTCGAACATAATGGCGAAGTGATACCAGTACTTGATCAGCCACTGCATCCCCGGGAGAGCCTTCGAGAAGATCCGGGCCATGCCGACGGCCAGCGTCACGGCCCCCCCGGTCCGGCCGTGGAGCGACTCCTGGACGTCCTTCTCCATCGCGACCAGCTCGTTGGGCGCGGCGGCGAGCGCGTGGCCGTCGTGGTCGGCGTCCATGGCCTTGAGCACCTGTGTGAACTGCGGGCGGCGGGACAAGTCGATGTTGATGTCGTAATACATGGAGTTCGGCAAGGCCCCCGCCGCGATCAGGGCGACGATCCCGACCAGCCCCTCCGTCAGCATCGCGCCGTAGCCGATCATCCGGATGTCGCTCTCCCGGTCCACCATCTTCGGCGTCGTCCCCGACGAGACGAGCGAGTGGAACCCGGAGATCGCGCCACACATGATGCAGATGAAGACGTACGGGAAGATCGGCCCGTCGAAGTACGGCCCGCCACCGTGCTGGAAGTGGGGGTTAACCATCGGCGCTTCGAGCTTCGGGTTGACGACCATCACCCCGACGACGAGCAGCGCGATCGTCCCGATCTTGAGGAAGCTCGACAGGTAGTCGCGCGGGCAGAGCAGCAGCCAGACGGGCAAGACCGAGGCGATGAACCCGTAGGCGGCGAGGGCCATGACCGTCTCCTCGCGCGTGAGCGAGAAGAAGCGCTCCAGGCTCGAACCGGGAATCCAGGCCCCGGCGACCGTCGCGCCCAGGACCGCCGCCGCCCCCAAAAGCGACGCCTCGACGACCTTCCCCTTGCGGAAGCGGTACATGTACCAGCCGACGAACAGGGCGATCGGGATGGTGCAGGCGATCGTGAACGTCCCCCACGAGCTGCCCGGCACGAGACGACGCGCCTGCTCGGGCAAGATCCAGCCCTGGCTCTTCCGGTCGAGCTCCAGCTCGGCGTGGTCCGGCACGGCCAGGTGGAACGACTCCTGGAAGGTCATCGACTGGCCGGGCCCCGGGCCGAACTGGTAGTTCGAGCCGGGCGGGACCGCGTAGACCTTGGCCTCGGGCGTGATCAGTTTCTCGAGGGGGGCGTCGGGCGGGTACGTCAGCACGGTGCCGGCCTTCATTGGCACCTCCTCGCCCCCGAGCGCCTTGACGACGACGATCCCCAGGCCCGCCAGGGTGATGACGATGATGTAGAGGATGGCGATCGCGGTGACCAGGCCGGCCACCCGGCCGATCTCGACGCGAGCGATCTCGGCGAGGCTCGGCCCCCCGCGCCGGACCGAGGCGGCCAGGACCATCATGTCTTGCACCGCGCCGGCCAGGCAGACGCCGACCACGAGCCAGACCAGACCCGGCAGATAGCCGAACTGGATCGCCAGGACCGGCCCGATCAGCGGGCCCGCCCCCGAGATCGCCGCGAAGTGGTGGCCGAAGAGGACCCAGCGGTTCGTCGGGTAGAAGTTCTGGCCGTCGAAGAACTGGTGCGCGGGCGTCGCCCGCGCATCGTCCAGGGCCGCGACTCGCGCCGCCAGGAACGCGCTGTAATAGCGGTAGGCCACCGCCAGGATCGCCAGGACCCCTATCATCACCGGCATCGCGTGAAGGATCATCGCGGGAACCCTCTGAGAAATCGACCAACGCGCGGACGCGCTCGCCGCGCAAGGTTTCTGTCTCAACTGTCTCCAGTCTTACGGCGCCCGCCCCGTCCGTCAAGCGGGGGATGCCCAGCCGTCGCCGTCGGCCCGCGCCTGCCCGGTCAGACGGCCGCGACGACCAGCAGCAGGGCCACCACGACGTCGGAGACCAGGAACGGATGGACGAACCGCCCGTTGCGGGCGTTCCATCCCTGCCAGGCGAGCACCGCGATGCCAAACCCGAGCGCCAGCGTGCGCAACCCGCGCATCAGTCCTGCCTCGTCTGGTAGCCCAGGGTGCGCAAGGCCGCCTCGACCGCCGCGACGCGGTCGCCCTGAAGCTCAATATTCCCCTCCTTGACCGTCCCCCCGATCCCGCACTTCGTCTTCAGGTGCGTAGCGAGCGCAGCGAGGTCGTTCCCCTTGGGATCGAGGTTTCCCACCACTGTCATCACCTTTCCCTTGGCCCGCTTCTCAATCCGGAGACGGGCGGTCTGCGACTGGGGCGGAACGCGGACCGGCTCGACTGCGGGAGGTGGGCAGGTGCATTCCGATTCGAGCTTCCCGCACTGTTCGCAGGTGGGCGGGCGGTCCCAAGGCGTTCCGGCGAAGAGGCGTTGCATTGGGCGTTTCCCTAACCCCTCCCGTACCGCGGCGGCACGGCGATGCCCAGGTTGGCCCGCTTGGCATAGAGAAACCGGAGGTGGTGGTCGAGATGGTTCGTCACCTTGGCGACCAGCTCGGCGAGGGTCTGCCGCCCGGCCTCGGTATGCTGCCCGGCCCGGGCGAAGTCGCCTTCGGTGCAGCGGCGGAGGATCTGGGTCATCCAGCGGCGGTTGGCGACGAACAGGTTCGCCGCCTCCTCGACCGACATCGCCTGCGCATCAAGCCGATCGACCCAGGCGTTCTCGTCGAAGGGGATCAGCACCGGCTCGTCCTCGGCGATCACGCGCTTCATCCGGTCGGCGAGGACCAGGTCGGCGTCGAGCAGGTGGGTGACGAGCTGCGCGATGCTCCAGGTGCCGGGGCCGGGCTTCGCCTTCTCGTGCTCGGGCGAAAGGCCCGAGATGGCATAGAGTAAGATCGGTCCGCCCGCGGCGTAGCGGGCGATCAGTCCTTCCGAGGCGCTCATCGGTCCGACTCCTCGTTCGCTGGCGGGCGATTGTGCTTGCGCCAGATCACCAGGTGAGGGTTGTTGTATTCCAGGAACCAGATCTCTTCCTCGACCCCCAGCTCGGCGGCGAACCGGTGCGCCACGAGGTGGTTGACCACCTCCATCGAGGCGGCGAGGAAGTCAGTCTTGGGATCGGCCTCGCCGCCGGGGTTGTGGAAGATGAACCGGATGACCAGCACCCGCTCGTCCACCGGCCCCTGGGCCGACAGATAGCGGCCGTCCATCTCGTAGATCGAGTAGCCCCGCGAGGCGCGGCCAAGCGTCTTGATCCACGCCTCCTCGTCGAACGACGGATCGCGCCGCCGGCGCTTGGCGATCGTTTGGTGGACGAACGGCACCGCGCGGATCGCGTCCTCGTTGAACAGGTCCTCAAGCACCTCCTGGACCTTGCCGAAGTAGCCCAGCTTCTTCGGCAGGAGGACCTCATACATCCGGGCGGGCTTCGGTCCCTCCAGCTCGTACTCGGCCATGAGAACGGTCTCGATCGAGAATGGGCCCGTGCACCCCTCCAGTCTAACCCCTCCCGAATGGCCCTGCCCAGCCCGGTTCGCGCCGGGGATCATTCGGACTGGGCTTATCCCGAGTTGATTCTTCCGGGTCAGGCCGCTAGAATCCTAAACTACACAATCTTCATGTAGGAACTGACCTTTCCAATTCGCCGAAGAATGATACGGCGCGGGCGGGTCAGTTCGGAGGTTCGAGGCGATGGAACCGAGCGGGAACGGTAGCGGCGGCGCGAAGCCGAGCAAGGTCGAGGCGATCAAGATCGCCAGCCAGTATCTGCATCAATACGTGGGCGACGAGGCCCGCAACAGCGTCTCGCATTTCACGGAAGAGGCAGCCACGATCCTCAAGTTCCACGGGTCCTACCAACAAGACGACCGCGACCAGCGCGCGCTCCGGAAGCGCGAGGGGAAAGATAAGGCGTTTCAATGCATGGTCCGCATCCGGGTCGTCGGCGGCAAGCTCAACGCCGACCAGTACCTGACGACCGACCGGCTCGCGAACACGGTCGGCAACGGCACGATCCGGATCACGACCCGCCAGGAGTTCCAGCTCCACGGCGTCCTGAAGGACGAGCTCGCCTCGACGATTCGGACGATCAACGAGATGCTCCTCTCGACCCTGGCCGCCTGCGGCGATGTCGAGCGGAACGTCCTGTGCTGCCCCGCCCCGATCCACGATGGCATCCGCGCCGAGATGCAGGCCGACGCCGTCCGGTTTGCCGCGCACTGCGCCCCGCGGTCGTCGAGCTATTGGGAGATCTGGCTCGACGGCGAGCGGGTCGAGAACCCGCTCTGGCCCGCCGCCGGCCCGATTCAGGTCCCCACGCCCGGCGACGACCCGGTCGAGCCGATTTACGGCAAGGCGTACCTGCCCCGCAAGTTCAAGACCGCGTTTGCGCTCCCCGAGGACAACTGCACCGACCTCCACGCCAACGACCTGGCCTACCTAGCCATCGTCGAGGACGACCGGCTCGTCGGCTACAACGTCCTGGCCGGCGGCGGACTGGGGACGACCCCGAGCGCCCAGAAGACCTTCCCGTTCCTCGCCGTGCCGGTTTGCTTCGTCGATCGCCGGGACATCCTCGAGATCGGCGAGGCGATCATCAAGGTCTTCCGCGACTTCGGCAACCGCTCCGACCGCAAGCGCGCCCGGCTCAAGTACATCATCCACGACTGGGGTCTGGCCGCCTTCCGCGCCAAGATCGAGGAGTACATCGGTCACCCGCTCGCCGACCCGAAACCGTTGGCGGTCGCGGAGGTCGATGACCACCTGGGCTGGCACCCGCAGGGCGACGGTAAGCTCTTCCTGGGCATCCCGGTCGAGAACGGCCGGATCAAGGACGACGGCGATTTGCGCCTGGCCAGCGGCCTGCGGGCCTTCTTCACCAAATTCCGCACTCCCGCCCGCCTGACCTGCCAGCAGTCGATCCTCCTGGCCGACATCGAGCCCGCCTGGCGCGACGAGATCGAGGCGCTGCTGGAGGAACACGGCATTGCGACCGTCGAGCAGGTCTCGACCGTGCGGCGGTGGTCGATGGCCTGCCCGGCGATGCCGACCTGCGGGCTGGCCGTAACCGAGGCCGAGCGCGCCCTGCCGACGATCATGGATCAACTGGAAGTCGAGCTGGCGAAGCTCGGCCTGGCCGAGGAGCGGTTCACCGTCCGGATGACCGGCTGCCCCAACGGCTGCGCCCGGCCTTATAACGCCGACATCGGCCTGGTCGGCCGGTCGGCGACCCGCAACTCCGACGGCACCCCCGGCCCCGGCACCTACACCATCTTCCTGGGCGGCCGGACCCTCGGCGACCGGCTCAACGTCGAGTTCAAGGACTACGTCCCGTTCGATCGCGTCGTCACCGAGCTGGTCCCCATCTTCGCCCGGTTCAAGGCCGAGCGGCGCGACGGCGAGACCTTCGGCGACTTCTGCTACTTTCACATTTTGCCTTCTCTCCCCATTACCATTTAAGGCGCGACGGCGAGGTCTTTGGCGACTTCTGCTACCGCTCGGTGTCGAGGAGCTGGCCGGCGAGCCGAGCCCGGCCTGACCGCTCCCTTTGACACCCTTCACTTACTCTCGGTATTGAGGGGGCGCCCGAGCCGCCTCTCGCTGGAACACCTGTTCTGTCGCCCCGTTTGGAGTACTCCGGAGCCGTAATGCGCCCCTCGCCCTCCGGCCTGCATCTGAGATCTTCGATTTCTCTGAGAGATCCCTGAGCATCTCGATGACCGCCGTACGCTCCGCGGGGGTCATCTAACCCCGCTCGGCCTTCTCTTGCATCCACATGAATGGCGTGAGCCCGGTGGGCATCGACTCCGTCAGCGGGTTGTCCTGCGCACCCTCGGCCGTGGCTCCTGTTCGGCGATCGGTGTGGGCAACCTGGGCGGGTTGGGTGGACACAGCCTCGATTCCGCACGAATATCGGGCCCCCACGCCCAACGACCGGCTCGGGAATCGCAGATTCAGTGAGGCGTTCACCGATCTCCGACCATGAGCCAACGCGGGTTGTATCAAAGATCGGGCTCAAACGGGTGACTCCCTCAGGACGAGTGACGGCCTCCCTTGGCCTCAGGTCGGGCG
>JBKOZB010000261.1:0-7799 GCA_046744225.1 Planctomycetota bacterium
TATCCCTGCACCAGGTCGAAGTAGAAGTCGAGCGTCCATCGGGCGATGCTGGTCCAACTGAAGTAATGCTCGACCCGCTCGCGGGACCGCAGGCCCATCTCCCGGAGCCGTGCCGGATCGTCGAGGAGTTGGTTGATCGCCGCGGCCAGGTCGCGAGCGAACTGCGCCGGATCCTTCGGCTCGAAGTCCGTGCTGCTGACCGGCTCGAACGGCACCAGCAATCCCGTCTTCTCCGGAACGACCACCTCCTTGATCCCCCCGACGGCCGAGGCGACCACGGGCGTCTCGCACGCCATGGCCTCCAGGTTGATGATCCCGAACGGCTCGTAGACCGAGGGGCAGACGAAGAGGGACGCATGCGTATAGAGGGGGATGATCTCCTCCTTGGGGACGATCTGGGCGATCCAGATGATCGGCGTGGCGGCCTCGCGGCGCGCCTGCTCCACCCGCTCCTCCATCTCGCGCCCGATTTCTTCCGTGTCTGGGGCCCCGGCGCAGAGCACGACCTGGACCCCCGGCCGGATGTGCTTGATGGCGCTGACCAGGTGAATGATCCCCTTCTGTCGGGTGATCCGGCCGACGAAGAGCACAAAGGGCTTGTTCGGGTCGATCTGATACTTGGCCAGTACGGCCGGGTTGGGGGTCGGCGTGTACTGCCTCAGGTCAATCCCATTGTGGATGATGCGGATTTTCTCGTAGGGGACGTCGTAGAGCGAGTGCACGTCCTCCCGCATCGACGCCGAGACGGCGATGACGCCGTCGGCGTTCTGGTAAGCGGTCTTTTCGACCCAGGAACTCGCGTTGTAGGCGCTGCCCAGTTGCTCGACCTTCCAGGGGCGGTGGGGTTCCAGCGAGTGCGTCGTGAGGACGAGGCGGGCCCCCGTGAGCTGCTTGACCATGCATCCGGCCAGATGGGTATACCAGGTGTGACAGTGGACCACGTCCACGCCCTCCAGCATCCCCGCCATGATCAGGTTCCTAAGCATCGTTTCCTTGAACTTCTTGTGCCGCGGGTCCATGTAGGGCAGGGTATATTTGGGGTTGATCCCCCGGACTGTCAGGTTCCCCTGCCGGATGTCCTGGTCACCGAAGCAGAGGACATCCACGGAATGGTGCGCGTCCTCGATGCGGGCCAGCTCCCGCGTGAGGTACTCGACGTGGACCCCGGCGCCCCCGTAGACGTAGGGGGGGTATTCGTTGGTCAGGATGCTGATCCGCATTCGGCGCCCCTCGTGTGGTGGTTCCGCGCGAAATGGAGTTTCCAGGCTGCGGGGTTCGCGGGTCGGCGCTCGGGTCATCTCACCCTCTCTTCCGCCCAGACCATCGGCCATCGTAGCGCCGCGGCGTGACGGACGCAATGACCCATTCGGATCGGGTGGCTTGCCAGGCCGCCTCGCGGGCAATCCTTCTTCGTGCGCGCGCCGCCTCCGGCTTGCGGTCCCGGCGGCGAAGATCTCACGCTCCCGACCGGCCGGAGCGGCCCACTGGCATCCGACGCGGAGCACGAGGAGAATGGCGTTCAGGGTGCAGCACGAGTAGGGGCGGGGTTTGTTGGGAGGGGCTCTTGGCCGGCGGATCGAGGCGAGGGATCGGGCAAGCGAAGCCATCTCCTGTCCGAGGGACGTGTTGACGTGAAAACGAAAGCTGAGATCGTCAAGGACTGGCTCCCCCGGTACACCGGGCATCCGCTGAGCACGTTCGGGGAGTACATCCTCCTGACTAACTTCGCCAACTACATTGAGCTGTTCGCCGAACGGTTCGGTGTCGAGGTCCTGGGCCGTGACCGGCCGATGCAGACGGCCACCGCCGAGAACCTCACCATCATGAACTTCGGCATGGGAAGCGCTATGGCGGCCACGGTCATGGATCTGCTCTCGGCCGTCGAGCCGAAAGCCGTGCTCTTCCTGGGCAAGTGCGGCGGCTTGAAGAAGACGAAGGTCGGCGACTACATCCTGCCGATCGCCGCCATCCGGGGCGAGGGGACGAGCAACGACTACATGCCACCCGAGATCCCGGCGTTACCCTCCTTCCGCCTCCAAAAGGCGGTCTCGGCGGCGATCGTCAAGCACGGCCTCGACTACTGGACCGGCACCGTCTACACCACCAACCGTCGCGTCTGGGAGCACGACGAGAAGTTCAGGGAGTACCTGCGGCAGACCCGGGCGCTCGCGATCGACATGGAGACGGCCACCATCTTCATCGTCGGCTTCGTCAACCACATCCCCAAGGGGGCCTTGCTCCTGGTCTCGGACAGCCCGATGACCCCCGAGGGGGTGAAGACCTCGAAGAGCGACGTGGTCGTGACCGAGCGATACGTCAGGACGCACCTCGACGTCGGCATCGACTCGCTGATCGAGCTGCGCGACTCGGGAGAGTCGGTCGTGCATCTCCGGTTCGAATGATCTGGCACCAAGAATGCGAGGAGCGTTTGCCTTCGGAGAAAGCGCGCCCAGGAACCGGGATTGATCCATGACTCGAACTGCGGGACAGGGCTACCTGGGCTTCCGGATCATTGGGGCGTTCAAGCTGGCGAGCGGTCTGCTCTTCCTCGCCGTCGGGATCGGCCTCTTCCGGCTCTTCAAGAAGGATTTGGGTCAGAGCCTCATGCACGCGATCTCCCTGCTTCGGCTCGATCCCGAGAACCACTTCATCCATACGGCGCTCTCCTGGGTGTCGGGCCTTGACCGCAAGCACCTCCACGCGATCGAGGCGGGGACGTTCTTCTATGCGATCCTCCATCTGATCGAGGGCACCGGGCTGCTCCTCCGGCGCCGGTGGGCCGGCTACCTGACGGTGATCATCACCGGCTCGCTCATCCCGCTGGAAGGATACGAGCTCATCAAGAAAGTCAACTCGGCGAAGCTCGCCGTGCTCGTGGTGAACGTCGGGATCGTGGTCTACCTCGTTTGGCGGCTGCGGCAGGAGAAGCGAGCCGAGGCCGAACTCGTCGCCGGGCCGGCGGCCGGACCCTGAGCGGTGGCAAGGGAGCGGATCGTCGATGCGGCCGACGAGCGACGTGGACGCCGAAGCGTGGGTGTTGACCACCGAGGCGGGACGCGCGCTGCTCGATGAGGTGGCACGAGTCACGTCGCCGGGGCCTGCGGACCTGGCGAGATGGCGGAAAGGGGTGTCGGCCGATCGGGTCGCGGCGGCGCTCCGGCTGGCGTGGAGCCGGGCGCGCGGCGCGAGCAAGTTCGCGCGGGCCGACCGGATGTGGCTCGACAAGGTCGGGCTGGAGCAGGCCACGGCCGAGCCCGTCGCCCGGCACAAGGCGCGTCGGCTCGCGGGGCGCCTGGTCGTCGATCTCTGCGCCGGGGTCGGCGGCGACGCCCTGGCGCTGGCGGCGGCCGGGGCGCGCGTTCTCGCCGTGGATGCCGACGAAGGGATGTGCCGGCGGCTGAAGTGGAATGCCGAGGTCTACGAGGTGGCAGGGCGCGTCGCCCCGATTTGCGCTCGCGCCGAGCGGTTCCCGATCCTCGAAGGAGCGCTGGTTCACGTCGATCCTGACCGCCGCGGGATCTCGGCCCATCGCGCCCGGAGCGTGCGCGACTACGCGCCGAGCCTCGACTTCCTTCTCTCAATGGTACGGACGGTCGCGGGGGGCGCGATCAAGCTCAGCCCGGCCAGCGACTTCGAGACGCACTTCGGCGAGCCGAGCTTCGAGGTCGAGCTGATCAGCCTGGACGGGGAGTGTAAGGAGGCGACCGTCTGGTTCGACCGGCTTGCGTCCTGCCGGCGACGCGCGACGAGGCTCCCGGAGGGGGTTGCCTGGACCGACCGCGACGGCCCGACGGACGTTTCTGCGGAGGTCTCGCCTCTGAGCCGATGGATCTACGACCCCGACCCCGCCCTGATCCGCGCAGGGCTGCTCGACTCGTTCGCCGTCGCGCACGGGCTCGGCCGTTGCGCGGCGGGGGTTGATTACCTGACGAGCGACGAGCGTGTCGATTCGCCGTTCCTCGCGGCGTTCTGGGTGATGGGGTTGTTCCCGCTCGACCTCAAGACGCTCCGGCGGGTGGTGGCCGAGCGAGATCTGGGGCCGCTGGAGATCAAGACGCGCGGGATCGACGTCTTGCCCGAGGCGCTCCGAAAGCAATTGCGGCCCGAGGGGACGACGCCCGCCACGCTCCTACTGATCGGGGGCCGGGGACCGGCCCGCGCCGTCCTCGCACGACGCGTCGGGTCCTCGGCGCCGCCAGCTACTCCGTGACCTCGGTCGACTCGGCGACGATTTCCCGGGTCAGCTCGGCGACGACTCCACCGGGTGCGGCCTGTCCGTTGCCGTTGGTCGAAATCCGGCTCCGCAGTTGATTGCGGATGTAGCCGAGCCATTCGTCGTCGGGAAGACCATAAGGGCGGAACTTTTCGAGCTTCCCTTCCTCCTCGCTGAAGTAGAGTGCCCGGAGCTCACCAATCTTGCCGGCGGCCGGGTTGTCGATCAGGGTGCTCGAATCGTTGGCGCTCATCTGGAACAGGACGCGGAGTTCGAACTCGCGGAGGCCCTGGCGGTCGAAGGTCCGGTTCAAGTTATTCAGGCTGTCGCACCAGATGATCGTATGCACGCCGACCGACGGGCCGTCGCGGAGGATCGTGCTGAAGTTCTTCAACGGCGACGCGGGCTTGTCCTCACCATAGCGCGAGAAGCCAAAGTCGTCGTCCGCCTTGCGGAGGTAGCGGTACCGCTGGAGATCGTAGACGAAGAGATAGAGGTTCGCCGCCTCGCCCGAGTCGGCCGTCTGCCGACGCTCCACTTCGGCGGCCAGTTCGGTTATGGTTTCGGCCAGCTCGCGCCAGGCGACGTTGCGGAAGGGATGGGGGACGATATCGGCGAGCCTCGGGAGCTGGCCCGCGTTGGGCGAATCGGCCGGGGTGCCGTCGAAGAGGTAGAACACCACGCCGGAGCCGTGATGATCGGGACGGCTCGGGGCGTGCTGGGCGGCCAGGCTGAGGATGATCATTTCCATGATCCCCAGCGCCCCGATGTCGTTCTGACCGACGATCAGGAGGTTGCTGCCGCTTTGCGGTCGGAAGACGGCGGCCGTCGGGTCCTTGATCGCAATGGCGTCGCCCAGCCAGGCGTAGTCGGCCTTGGGAGGCTCGGACCACGCCGGCGCCTCGAGGAGCCGGTTGAGCAAAGAGTTTTTCCCAGGAACCGCCGGCAGGTTCCCTTCGAAGACGATCTGCTCGGTCGGCGGACGGTTTCGCGCGCGGGAAAGCTCGCGGAGCCGTCGCAGATATTCATTGCGCCGCTCGTCGGAAAGCAAGACGACCTGGAAGAAGTTGTTCCCCTCGACCATGCCGTTGGCGTCGTTGTAGATCGCCTCGCCCGGCCGGGTCAACAGACGGGCCGCGCCGTTATCTTCGCTCAGAATCATGTGGGCGTCCGCCTCGCTGCATTGGAGGGCGATGCGGACGGCCATCTGGCCCAGGGTGCTCCGGGGCAGCGAGAAGGAGCCGGACAGGGTCTGCGAGCCGAGGATCACGTGGATGCCGAACGCACGGCCTTGCCGCACCAGGCGATCGAGCAGCAGCGCGACCTCCTGCGCGATCTTGTCGTCCTCGACGAAGAACTCCTGGAACTCGTCCACGATCAGGAGGATGCGCGGCAGCGGGTCTTCGTTGTTCGTCGCCTCTCGGTAGCCCCTGAGGTCCTGCACGCCGCGGTCGCGGAAGCGGTCGCCGCGAACCTTCAGCTCGACGTCGAGACGCTGGAGGACGCTCAGGCCGAACTCGCGTTCGCTCTCGACGGCGATCACCTTGGCGTGGGGCAACTCCATCGCGGCGTAGACCTTGAACTCGACCCCCTTCTTGAAGTCGATCAGGTAAAGCTCGAGCTGGTCCGGGCTGTAGCGCAGGGCCGCGTTCGTGATCAGGGCGTGGAGCAAGGTCGATTTGCCCGACCCCGTCTTGCCGGCGGTCAGGACGTGCTGCGAGGTCCCCTTGCCGAGCTTGAGGTTTTGCAGCTTGGTCGCACCGGCACGGCCGAGCGGCACGTCGACGCCGGCCCGGCTATCTTGCGTCCAGTATTGCTCGGGCGGCGGCGCGATGAACTCGAACGGGACCTCGACCTTATTCGCGTCGCGCGCTTTCTCACCGACGTCGTGGAGGATCTTCGAGAATTGGCCGGGCTCGGGCGGGGCGTCGAGTTTGAGCGGGAACTGGCCGAAATTGGGGTCCCTCCACATCAACCTGCCGTCCCTCCAGGTCAGGTTCAGGCAGAACGGCTCCAGATCCTTGAGCTGGCAGCCGGTGGGCATCTGCTTCTTCAGGTCGACCGAGACGAGCGTGTAGACGCCGCACCGCGCCCCACTGCTGGCGATGGTGATGAGGCGCCGGGCCGCCGCCTCGCTGAAGTTGACCGGGAAGTTGGCCACGACCAGGATGCGGAACGGTTCGGCGACCTCGCCCGCCATGACGTTGTATTCCTCGATCGTCTGGAACTCGTTGCGCAGGTATTTCTGGATGACGTTCTCCATGTGCTCCGAGAGATCGGCCAGGCGCTGATCGATGTGGGGTGTCTCGGTCCAGATCCGGCTGTTGATGAGCAGCTCGCTATAGTCGCCCAGGTGCATGAAGGCGGCGAAGTTCTCGCCCAGGCCGACCGGATCGATGATCGTGAACCGGACCTTGCCGGGAGGGATCGAGGTCAGGTAGCGGAGCATGACCGCCTGGAGCAATTGCGTGGCCTCGGCCCGTCCGGTCGAGTCTGCCGCCTTCAGGAGCATCGATCCTTGCCTCGGGAACGGCAGGAATGAGGGGAGCGTGAAGTGGGTCGGGCCGATCGCTTTCAGACGCGGGTCGCGGGGGATGCCCTGGTCGATCTGGCTCAGGTCGATCTCGAACGCGCCGAACCGGAGCGCGGGGGGAACGGCGGTCGGTGGCTGCCACTGCTCGATGTCGGTGTGGTGCCAGTCGAGGAAAAGCTGGGAGTCCCTCTGGTCGACCGAATCGACGATCGAGCCGACCTGGGCGAGCCCTTCCGTCCAGCGCTCGATCAGGGCGGCCCAGGCGTCGTGGTGGTCCTTCTCGGTGGCCTCCGTCTGCGCCCGGTAATTCTCGTGGATCTGCTTCGATGCGCGCTCGAACTTCTCCTTGAGTTCGGCCAGCCGGCGCGGGTAGCGTTCCTCGGCCTGCTTCAACGCCTCGTCGCGGCGCTGCTCGATCTCGGCGAGCAAGGGGGGATACTTCTCGTCGGCCTGTTTCGTCTCCTCCTCGCGGCGCTGCTCGGCTTGGGCCGTGAGGCGTTCGAGCTCCTCGTCGGCCTGCTGCGTGGCGCGCTCGCGACGCTGCTCAACCTCAACCTTCTGACGCTCGAAGGTCTCCTTGGCCCAGTCGCGGCTCCGCTGGAGGAGCTGTTCGGCCTCGATCGTCGTCTTCCGGTAGGGTGGATAGACCCGTGCGACTTGCTTCTTCGCCTTCGCGACGAGCATCACCCGGCACCAGACGGCCAGCCCGATCGCCACGACCGCACCGATCGCGATCCCGGCCGGCCAGCCGATGACGAACCCGAGCGAGGCTCCGGCGAGCCCGAGGAACAGGAACGGCCAGACGAAGTTCTGCCACTTCAAGAAGCGAGGGAGCCCCAGCTTCTTGATCGGGGCGAACTGCTCCTCGGCTCGCTTGAGGTGCTCGTGGAACGCGGCGAGGGGATCCTCGGGCGCGGGAGCGATTTCCTCGGACGCGGGGGCGGTTTCCTCGGTGGCGGGGGATGCTGCTTCGGGCGCAGGGACGGCGGCCCCCTCGGCCGCAGATTCCAGGGCCGGGTCGATCAATTTCCGGCAATCGAGGAAGGCGTATTC
>JBKOZB010000322.1:0-5284 GCA_046744225.1 Planctomycetota bacterium
GCTCGGCGCGCAGCAGTTGGTGGGCAAGCCGGCGTGGAAGAACATGCAGCAGAACGTGCTCCGCTGGTTTTTCTGCGCGTTCGTCAACCGGCTCGGGACGCACCTGATCGAGCTTTACAGCGGCCGGCTGGCGATCGGGACCGACCAGTATCGGAAGCTGACCCGCAAGTCGGCCAGGACGGTGCATGCGGTCGATGGCGAGCTGGCCGCGCTGACCGTCACAGTCGCCGGGGCGCGCGACGCGGGCAAGACGCGGCTGCTCGAGGCGATCGAGCAGGCGCGGTCGGGCGACCTGACCCTGGTCAAGGCGCGGCTCGAAGCGACCGGTCTCGACGAGGTGCTGATCGAGCGGCTCAAGACGGTGCGCTGGGTCGAGGTCCCCAGCTACACCGCGACCCCCGGCGGCGAGACCGCCCGCGACCGCTCGACCCGGCGTGCCGCGGTCGAGGTGGCCGTCGAATCCGACCTCTTGATCCTGGTCGTCGATGTCGGCCGCGACACCCAATCGGCCGACGCCGCGTTCGCCCAGGCCTGGGACCGCTGGTACGTCGAGCACCCCGTGCTCGAGGCCCCCCCCGCCATGGTCGTCCTCACCGGGGCCGACCGCCCCGAGCTGGGGTACGAGTGGACGCCCCCGTACAACTGGGCCAAGGGCCAGCGCCCCCGCGAGGCCGCTGTCCGCGCGCGGTTCGAATCGCTCCGCGCCGCGCTGCCGCCGACCTTCGCCGAAATCGTCGCCGTCGGCCTCGGGTCCCAGGCCTCGTTCGGGATCGTCGAGCAAGTGCTGCCGACGCTCGCCACCCTGCTGCACCGCTCGGAGCGGGTCGCTTTGATCCGCCAGTTGCACCGCCACTCGACCCGCTCGAAGGCGCGCCGGCTGGTCAGCCAGGTCGGTCAGCACGGACGCTGGCTCTGGAACAGCTTCCGATCGGGCCGCAAGTCCCAGGAGCACGCTCCGGAGCCCTCGCAGTCCTGACCGCGCCCGGGGCCTCCCCGTTTCCCTGAACCGAGCAACAACCTGCGCATGATGAGAGTCTTTTGTGCGCAAATACCTTGGATTTGTGACTTTCCGCACGAGGGAGGCTCTCGGCCAGGCTCGTTGGCATGACGGTTGCGTGAGGGGGCGTCAGGGCCGGGCGGGCCCGATCCGTCCGACCGGGCCGTTCGACTCGAACTCCACAAGAGGCGCAACGGGGAGCTGGCCGTGGCCACCGCGACCAACGAAGTCGATGAAATCCGGCGCCGGATGGCGCAGATCCGGCGCGAGCTGCACGAGGACGTCCGCGAGGTGGTGGCCGGCGCCGAGGCCGCCACCGACTGGCACCGCTACATCCGGATGTACCCCTGGGCGTCGGTCGGGGTGGCCTTCGTCGTCGGCTACCTGATCATCCCGAAGCGTCGGCGGTCCGTGCCGCGCGACATCGCGACGCAAGCCGACGTGGCCCGCCTGCGCGAGGCCGTCGAGGAGGTGAAACCCCAGGTGGTGAAGAAAGAAAAGCCGCGCAAGTCGCTCCTCGGCGCGGCATTCGGCCTGGTGGGTCCACTGGTCTGGCGCGTGGCGCAGAACTACGCCTTGAACTTCGCCGAGCAGTGGCTCGCGCGACAACAGCAGCAATACCAGGCGGCGACCCCGCCTCCATCCCCCTCCGGACAGCGCCGCTCGCCGGGCGGCCCCACGAGCCCCGGAGGGTTCTGAAGGCCGCAAGGATGGCAGATGGCAAACCATTTTTTCGAGATCCCCATGCGAGACGAAGAGCTTGCCCGAATCATCCTGACCGAGCTTCGTGACACCCCTAGCGCCTTGCGTGTTCGCGACATGCTGGAAATCGCACGGGCCCACGGAGTGGATGACCGTTATCAGGCCCAAAGGGTGGGCAGGCGGCTCCAGAAGCAGGGTTTCGTGGATGATCTAGGCCCTCCGGGCGAATCTCTCCTGGCTTCGATCACGGAGCGCGGGATCGCTGCCCTGGAGAGCCGGGAATACGAGCAACTGACCGAGCGAGCGATCTCGGAGCTCGAGGCCGGCGGGCATACTGCCGAGGCGAAGGGTGGTGGGGCTCCGTGAGCGCCCGCCCGCTGCCAAGGCCGTGAGAGCAGAGTTCTTTTCAATGTAGCGGTAGCCGTCTCGGCCGCTCAATCATGACCGAGGAGCGGCCGAGACGGCCACCGCTACACTCAAGCGAATAACACTTGAACCTTGAACCCGCCGTCTGCCATCTGTCATCTGCATCTGTCATCTGCCGTCCACCATCCCTCATCTCACCCGGAGTGGGGGCCAGGAGTCGCGGAGGTTCTCGACCATGATCGACCGGGTTCGGGATCTGGAATCGGGCTTCGGCATGCAGGCCGAGGAATTCAAGGAGACGGCGCTCGTCTACGTCGCGGCTGCGCGCGAGCGGCTGGCCGAGGGGAACGAGCGGGTCAAGCAATACATCATCAACCAACCGGCGCGGGCGCTGGGGATCGCGCTGGGCGTGGGGGTCCTCCTGGGATGGCTGATCAAGCGTCGATGAGAGCCTGGGGCGACGGCACCCGCACCACTAACCTGCCCGAGGGCGTGGTGGGGGGGATCGCCGAGTTCGGTAACGACATGGCGACCCTGGTCGAGCTTCAGGCCAAGCTCGCCCTGATCGATCTGAAGGAAGCCACCGCGAAGGCGATCGTGCCGATCGCCTTCAGCGTGATCGGCCTGGCGCTGGTGCTAGCCAGCCTGCCGGTGATCCTGTTCGGCGTCGCTTTGCTGCTCGCCGCGTTGTTGCACATCGGCGAGGGATGGGCGATGCTCCTGACTGGCGCGCCGGTGCTGGTCGTTTCGGGGGTGGTCGTGGCCATCGCCGGGATGCGAGTCCGCAACAGCTTCAACAGCTTCCAGCGCTCGCGTGAGGAGCTGGTCCGGAACCTGTCCTGGATCCGGACGGTCCTCGTCCACAGCGGCCGGAGCCACAGCGGTCGCCGGTTCTGAGGCGAGCGTGCGGGTTCAATTCTCGTCAAAATCCTATTCCTGATTACTAAAAAATAATCATTAAATATTAATGATTATTTCTTCTCCACCACCTCCGAAACGACCCGCCCGACCTCCACGTCCGGGGCGTAGGGAGCCACGTCGGCCCAGCCGATGATGCCCCGGAGGCGATTGTCGGCATCGACGACCAGGAGGCGGCGGACGCCGCGATTGCCGAACTGCTCGAGGACGGCATTGAGCGCGGCGTCCGGGGCGACCGTGACGGCCCCCTTCGACATGATCTCGCTCACGGGGAGGCCGGGCAGCCGCTCCTCGTAGTCGGCCAGGGCCAGGGCGACGTCGCGGTCGGTCAGGACGCCGACTGGCTTCCCCTCATCGAGGACCGGCACGGCGCCGCAGTCGGCATCGCGGAAGAGGAGCACGGCTTCCAGGACCGTGCTGAAAGGGGAACAGGTCCGGGGGTTCGACGTCATGACATCGGCGGCCGTGAGCGTCGAGGTCGAGGATTTCGGAACGGGCATCGGAATGCTCCGGAGGGGTTCGGGTCCAGGTCCAGCGCCGAATCCGATCTCGTGCAACTCCCGGGCCGAATCAACATTCATGTCGACTTGAACGGATATTTGTCGATCTCGTACTGGCTGATCTTGCCTGAGATGCTCCGTCGCGACAGGCCGCACAGCTCGGCGCAGCGGCCGACGTTGCCCCGGCTCTTCTCCAGGGCCTTGATGATGTACTGCCGCTCGATCTGCTCAGTGGCCTCCTTGAGGTAATAGGGAAGCGGGTGCTTCAGGTCGATCTCGAACCGGGGGCGCTCCTCCTGCGCCATCCCGGTGACGCGCGGGGGGAGCCTCTCGGGCCCGATCGTGTCGCCGACGGTCGTCACGGCGGCCCGCTCGATCGCGTTCTCCAGCTCGCGGATGTTCCCCGGCCACTTGTAGGCCAAGAGCCGCTCCATCGCTTCGGGCGACATCTTCTTGGGTGGCTCGTTCGGCCGCGCGTACTTGTTGAGAAAGTGGGTGATCAGGAGCGGGATGTCCTCCGTCCGCTCGCGCAAGGGGGGGATGTCGATCTTGATCACGTTGAGGCGGTAGAACAGGTCCTCGCGGAACCGTCCTTCCTTCACTTCCTTCTCTAGATTCTTGTTCGTCGCCGCGATGACCCGGACATCGACCTCGATGCTCTCCTGCCCGCCGACGCGCTCGAACCGCTTCTCCTGGAGGACGCGGAGCAGCTTGGCCTGCATCGCCGCGGAGATGTCGCCGATCTCGTCGAGGAAGATCGTCCCCTTGTCAGCCAACTCGAACCGCCCCTTGCGGCGGGCGTCGGCCGAGGTGAACGCCCCGCGCTCGTGGCCGAACAGCTCGCTTTCGAGCAAGGTCTCGGGCAGGGCCGCGCAGCTGATTGCGACCAGGCTCCCCTGCCGCTCCTCGCTCGAATAATGCACCGCCTTGGCGATCAGCTCCTTGCCGGTGCCGGTCTCGCCCTCGATCAAGACCGTGCTCTTGGTCGCCGCGATGTGCCGTACCAGTTCGAAAATGGCGTGCATCTTCGGGTTCTTGCTGATGATGTTGTTGAAGCTATAGTTCTCCTTCAACTGCTGACGCAGCCGGAGCACCTCGTCCTGAAGCGCCCGCTTCTTCAGGGCCCGGTCCATGACGAGTTTCAGGTTGGTCGGATCGATCGGCTTGGTCAGGAAGTCGTACGCCCCCAGCCGCATCGCCTCGACCACGCGGTCGATCGACCCGAACGCCGTCGTCACGATCGTCGTGACCGTCACGCGGCGCTGGGCCACTTCGCGGATCAGCTCCATCCCCCCCATGCCGGGCATCCGGAGATCAGTAATCAGCACGCTGTAATCGTTCGATCCCAGCGCGGTCAAAGCCTCCTGCGCGCTCGAAACCGTGTCCACACTCAGCTCTTCCGACTCCAGCAGCTTGCGCAGCTGAGTTGTCAAGTAAGGATCGTCATCGACAATCAAGACTTTTCGTCGCATGCGATCGGCCCTTTTCTTCTCATGAAGCCTCGGCGGCTTCCCGGCCGCCCGACCCCGCGCGATCCGATGCTCGTGATTGAGCAAATTCAATTTCATCACGAACCATTCTTCCTAATTTCCGCGTCGATTCCAAGCTCGACCCACCGAAAAATGAGGAATATGCTTGTTGAATGCATTCACGATCCCAAACATCCACCAATCTAGTCTCCTGGGCATGCCAATGAGGGCATGAATCTTGCAAGTATTTTCCTCGACGGCACATGATCCCCCTTGCCACCGAGCTGTTGGGGCTGGATGGCGGGATCGTCCGAGCTCCTGGGAGCAGCTCA
>JBKOZB010000011.1:0-5287 GCA_046744225.1 Planctomycetota bacterium
GGGACGACCCGATCGCCGGTGTGGGCCAGCAGGAAGGCCCCCGTGCCGTAGGTGCACTTGGCCTGGCCCGCCGCCAGGCACCCCTGACCGACGAGTGACGCCTGCTGGTCCCCCGCCACCCCCGCGATCGGCAGGCCGTCGGGGAGATCGTCGAGGCCAAGCGTCTCGCCGAAGAGGCCCGAGCTGGGCAAGATTTCGGGCAATAATCCGCGCGGGATGGCGAAGAAGTGGCAGAGGTCGTCGGCCCACTGGAGGGTCCGCAGGTCCATCAGCAGCGTGCGGGAGGCGTTGGTGACATCGGTGACGTGCCGCCGGCCACCGGTCAGGTGCCAGATCAAGAGGCTATCGACGGTCCCCGCGGCCAGCTCGCCGGCCTCGGCGCGGCGGCGGGCGTCGGCGACGTGGTCGAGCAGCCAGGTGATCTTGGTCGCCGCGAAGTACGGGTCGAGCACTAGGCCCGTCCGGTCGGCGATCCAGGCCCGGCGCGGGCGGTGTTCTTCGCAGAAGCCGGCCGTCCGGCGGTCCTGCCAGACCAGCGCCGGCCCGATCGCCCGGCCGGTCCGGCGGTCCCAGACGACCGTCGTCTCGCGCTGGTTTGTCAGCCCGATCGCCGCGATCCGGTCGGCTTCTAGCCCCGACTCCGCCAGCGCCTGCCGCACGAGCGGGCCGATCGACGCGACCAGGGCCGCCGGGTCGTGCTCGACCCAGCCCGATTTCGGGTAGGTCGGTGAGACCTCGGCCTGCCCTTGTCCGACCGGCCGCAACTGGCGGTCGTACACGACGGCACGGGTGCTAGTCGTCCCCTGGTCGATTGCCAACAGATGATCGCGTGCCATCGGTAAGGCCTCCGGGCTCTCGAAGTCGCGGATTTTCGATCGCGGGAAGGCCCCAACTTACCATATGACCCGGCCCGATCGCGATGGACTCGATTCGACTCGAAATTTAGGGTCAAAGCCCTGAAGGGATACGATAGTGAAGAGCGGCGGGAAGGATATTCGGGTGGGATGTTACAATGGGTGCGAACGCGATTACCTGGATCTGAGCGCCTGGAGCAAGCGGGCGAAAGTCACCAACTATGTCTGCATGTCCTGCGATTATCTGAGAATTTCGTCCATGAGGCCGACCTGGAGGCCGTGGCGAGGAAATGGCCGCGCGTCGAGCCAGCCGACAAGCCCAAGCCCGTCGCCGTGGACCCGGACGACTAGGACCGCTGAAACCGCGTGCGAACGAATCCCCCATCTTTCGCGAGGAAAGGACGGACGAGACCCATGGACCCTCTGGTGATCCCGATCGTCGGCATGGCGATCCCCATTATCCTGGTACCCGTCATCCTGGGTCTGCGCCATGCCCGGCTCGAGCGCGAGCTAGAGCATGCCGAACGGATCAAGGCGCTGGAACTGGGTCAGACGTTGCCCCAGGACGAGCCGTGGTGGACCCCGGCGCGGATCTGCGTCGCGATCGGCGCGGGGGTTCCGGTCGGCGTCTTCGGCTGTGCCTTGATGGCCAGCCACTCGATCGGCTACCAGGAACCGATCTGGACCGCGGCGGGAGTCGTCGGGGTGGCCGGCGTCCTCTGCGGGACCTTCCTGGCGGGACGATATTTCGCCCAATATGCACAGGCGAAGTCGATCAGGAGCGAGGGCTTCGCCAAGCCGGTCTTCGAACCGGATGCCTTCGATGTGGTGGGGACCCGTGGCGAGTTGCATTGAAGCGAGAGGAGTTGTCAGTCATGCAGGCACAACCGATGATGACCTCCTGGGCGGTCTCTTGCTGGTCGGAGCGGTGGTCGTCTTGGTCTTAACGTTCTCGTTTGTCCTCGTGCTCGTGCTGTTGAACATGGCCCAGCGGCGGCGCGGGTGGGAGCACGCCGAGCACCTCAAGGCGCTGGAGATGAGGCAAACGATCTCCGAGAGGGTCTCGGACTGGGCGCGGGCTTGGGTCTGCATCGCGATCGGGGCGGGCGTGCCGATCGGTGCGTTCCTCTTCACCGGGCTGGCCACCCTTCTCCAGAAAGTCGATTCGGGGATCTGGTGGGCTCCCGGGGTCGTCGGCACTACCGCCGTCTATTACGGCTATTGCCTCGCGACCAAGCTCTTCGGTTCAAGGAGGCGGACGATGACGAGGCGGACAACGACGGGAAGCCGGCGATGGACGCCGACGCCCTCGACGTCGTGAGCCGGCGCGGCGGCTGATCGCCACCGCAGCACGCCCGAGGCGGCCCAGACGGCCATCAGCGGTTCCAGCGGGACGTGGAACCGCGCCGATACGATTGTCAGGGCGTGGAACAGCACGATCAGGGCGGCCGTCGCGGCCGTCGGCATCAGCCGGCGCCGGAGGTCGCCAGGGGCGAGCCACCAGCCCAGCACGGCTAGGACCGTCAGGGCCAGGTGGCTCGCACGGTAGACGAGATTCCGCGTCTTCGGGTTCGTCTCGTCGAAGAAGACGAAATAGCGCAACCGGCGGAGGCAGAGCCGGGGATAGCGGCCGGGACTGGCGCGGAGGTCGGCCAGGGCCCGGCGGAAGAGCCGTCGCGACCGCTCGGGTTCGGAGACCCTGGCCAGCGCGTGGCGATCGGCCTCGGTCAGCATGACGTCGTCGAGAGAGCCCGCCTCGTGCCGCGCGGCCCAGAGCGACTGGTTGAGCCCCCGGAGCCCCGCCTTCCGCTCGCCCAGCACGCGCTCGACCGAGGCGCGGACGACTTTGTCGGTCCCCTCGCTACCGGCGCAGTTGCCCTGCCAGAAGGCATAGCCGAACGTGCTCTTGACCAGAACCAGCTCGCCGTGGACCCGGGCATTGCGCGCGATCCAAGGGGCCACGCCCAGCGCCGAGGCCAAGGCCACAAGCGCCAACGGCCGGCCGGCCCGCTGCCCGCCACGCCCCACGAAGATCGCCCCGGCCACGCCCACGGCCGCCAGCCCGAGAATCGGGTCGGTCAAGGTCAGCGCGGCCAGTCCGACGCCCGCGATCACCGCGTCGCGGTCGCGCCCGGTCCGTCCGGTCCGGTAGGCCCAGGCGAGCGTCGCGGTCAGCAAGGTCGCGGCCAGAAGGGCGACCTGGACGTGCGTCGCCGCGTAGACCAGCGTCGGATGGAACGCGACGATCAGCCCGGCGGTCCCGGCGAACCAGGACCAGGCGCGCGATGGGTGTGAGAAAGGCGCCAGCTCGCGGGCCAGTTGCAGGACGCTGGCCAAGAGCAACCCGCCGAGCAGGGCCTGGCCCAGTTCCAGCAGGAGCAGCGCGCGAGGTGTCCCCACGCCTCCCAGGGCGTAGGCGCCCGCGACCAGGAGCGGATACAATGGAGCCTGCTGCGAGGTCGGCCCCTCGGCCCCGAGGAACCGAATCGAGAATCCGCGCCCGGCCAGCAGGTTCTCCGCGATCTCGCCGTGCTCGTACGTGCTGTTCGAGACCGCGTGGCTCTGCAAGACCAGGACCGCCGCCGCTCGGGCCGCGATCGCCACGACGATCAAGCTCCAGGCCAACCAGCGGTCGAGCATCCGTGCCGATTCCCTTCATTTTCTCGGGATGCGATCGGCCGTTGTGCCGATGATTTCTATGGGGCACGAATTGTGGCCGAGTGACAGGGTTCGGTCAACCCGGTTCGACGCGGTCAGGCCCCGACGTTTTTTTTCCCTTGCGAACGGGGCGGTTGCCCGGAAGTCGCGGTGGATCTCTCCTCGATGGCGGCTCCGAGATCCCTTCCATGCGTGATCCAACCCTCGGGGAGAGCCTTCGACGATGAGCCCGGCACATCGCGCCGTCCTTCTGCCCCTCCTGGCCGCCGAGAGGCCCCTCGTGCTCGACGGCCGGCTCTATGATCCGGCCTGGGCCGCGGCGGCCATCATTGACTGCTTCTCCGCGTTCTGGAAGAAGGCCAACACCGGGCCGGGAACCCGCGCCCGCCTGGCCTGGGACGATGACGCCCTCTACATCGCCGCGACCATGACCGATGCCGAACTCCGGTCGTTCGGCACGAAATACAAAGATCGGCTCTGGGAAGACGACGTCTTCGAACTCTTCTTCAAGCCGAACGCCGAGCGGCCGGAGTATTACGAGTTCCAGGTCAATCTCCGGTCCGTCATCCTCGAACTCGCCTTCCCGAAACGCGGGTTCGACTTCAACACGCTCGTCGCGCGGCCGCCGATGGGCATGACGGCGGTCGCCGCGATCGACGGCACGCTCGATCAGCCGGGCGACCGCGACCGGGCCTGGATCGTCGAAGGGCGCATCCCCTGGTCGATCTTCGCCCCGACCGGTGGTCGTCCTCAGCCTGGGGCGACCTGGCTCTTCGCCCTCTGCCGATTCGACTACGGCCCGGCCGGGACCGAACCGGTCCTGATGAGCTCCGCCTCGCTGACCCGGCCGAGCTTCCACCACTACGTGGACAACGGGCGACTTCTTTTCCAGGGAACGGAGATGAAATCAATATAATTTTGAATTTCCAATTTTACATTTTAAACAATGATATTATAGATAGCTATTTTCACTGTTTGGGGCCGCTTGACTGGACGCAAGTGCTAATTATATCAATTCCTTCCAGAGGAACTATCACCTCGATGGAAGGAGTCAGACGATGGAGCCGCGCTTCCAACTCCGCAAGGACCAACTGCTCGCCGACTGCCAGGTCCCACTCACCACCTTCTGCAGCGCCGTCCGACGCCTCGAGGCCTTCGCCCAACCCTTCGTCGCCACCCTCCCGAGCCCCGAGAGCCGGCAGTACACCGGCATCTCCCTCGGCGGGCTCCTCTCCGACCGCGAGCACAAGAATGCCAAAGCCATCGCCTCTCGTCACGACCTCGACCGTCAGGCGCTTCAGGCGTCCCTCGGCGCCTCCCCCTGGGATTACGCGCCGCTGATCGACGAATTGAATCGCCAAGGGGCCCACGCCCTGGGCCGCTCCGACGCCGTGCTCGTCTTCGACCCCGCCGCCTTCCCCAAGAAGGGCAACGCCTCCGTCGGGGTGCAGCGGCCATGGTGCGGCCGCTTGGGCAAGGTCGCGAACTGCCAGGTCGAGCTCTTTCTCGGCTCCGGCACCGACATTGAGCACGTCCTGGTCGATTTCCGGCTCTCCCTGCCCGCCGAAGGGGCCAGGGACAAGAAGCGCCGGACGCGGTGCGGGGTCCCCAAGGAGGCCCGCTACCGCACCCGCCACGAGCTGGCGTTGGCGAGGCTCGACCGCCACGGTGTGATCCTGCCGCATGGCGGGATCAGCGGCGACGACGCGAGGGGGCGCCCGGCGTGGTTCCGCCAGAAGTTGGCCGCTCGGGACGCGCGTTTCTGGTTGGCCGGG
>JBKOZB010000223.1:0-5717 GCA_046744225.1 Planctomycetota bacterium
CCTTTAGGGGGCTGGCTCGGGGGCCTGCCGACCAGCCCTGTTTTTCGACCTCGGCACCGGATTCGCGACCGAGAATTTCGAGACATGGGCATTCGCCGACGGCGAACCGCGACGGTGTTTGGTAGACTTGAGCTTCTTGGGGTCGGTCTGACTTAAACATTGCCCAAGGCGTCCCGATCGTTCAATCGATGGGGATCGGCTCAGTGTCCCGGCTGAGCCAATCCTCGCGAATCCGGTAGGCTGCGCCCGATCCTGGTTCGCGTCGGGGGGCATCGGGCGGACATGCGGTCTGCCGACGGCTCGACGCCCTCCGGCGCATGGATTCAGAGTCCGATGAATCGAGATCGATACAGAGCCTGGGTGCGGTTCCTCCGTACCCTCCGGCTTTTCTTCGCGTCCGAGGTGGGCCCACGGGCCGTCGGCTGGTCCGTCCTCCTCCTCGTCCTGCTCCTGACGATCAACGGCCTGAACGTCGTGAACAGCTATGTGGGCCGCGACTTCATGACGGCCATCTCCGAGCAAAAGCCACGCCAGTATGCCCTCTATGCCCTGTTTTATGTGAGCGTCTTCGCCGGTTCGACGATCGCGGCGGCCTTCAATCGGTTCTCGGAAGAGCGGCTCCGGCTCCTCTGGCGTGAGTGGGCGACCCGGATCCTGATCAATCGCTATCTCTCCCGTCACACCTATTATCGGCTGATTTCGCGCGTGGAAATCGACAACCCCGACCAGCGCATCACCGAGGATGTGAAATCGTACACCCAGACGACCCTCTCCTTCTGTATTATGTTCTTGAACGCCTCGATCACGTCGGTGGCCTTCCTGGGCGTCCTTTGGTCGATCACTCCCTGGCTCGTCGTCGTCGCCATCGCCTACTCGGCGATCGGCTCGGCCGCGACGATCCTCCTGGGCCGTTCGCTCGTCCTCCTGAACAATCTCCAGCTCAAGAAGGAGGCCGACCTCCGCTACGAACTCATCCAGGTCCGCGAGTCCTCCGAGACCATCGCCGTGATGGGGGTCGCGCGGGCGGTGCGAGCCCGCCTCCACGTTCGTCTGACGAAGGTGGTGGAGAACACCAAGGCCATCATCGCCGTCACCCGGAACGTCGGCTTCTTCACCATCGGATACAACTACCTGATCCAGCTCATCCCGATCCTGATCGTGGCGCCGCTCTACATGCGGGGCCAGGTCGAGTTCGGGGTGGTGACGCAGTCGGCGATGGCGTTCGCCCAGGTCCTCGGCGCCTTCTCGCTCATCGTCACGCAGTTCGAGACGCTCTCCTCGTTCGCCGCCGTCACCGAGCGTCTCAATCGGATTGTTGACGCGATCGACCAGGCGCGGATCCCCTCCACGACGGCGATCGAGGTCGTGGAAGAGGACGGGCGCCTGGCCTTCGAGCAGCTCACGCTCTGGACTCCGGAGCAACACCGTCCCATCATCCGGAACCTCTCGCTGACGCTCAGGCATGGGGACAACCTGCTCGTCACCGGGCCGAACGCGACGGCCAAGGCTGCGCTCTTCCTGGCGACCGCCGGGATCTGGGAGGAGGGAGACGGCCGGATCATCCGCCCCCGTCGCGACGAGATGCTTTTCGTGCCGCAGCGGCCTTTCGCGGCGCCTGGCACCTTACGCGAGCAACTCCTCGGCGGCATTCCCAAGAGGGAGTTCACCGATGACCAGCTCCGTGCCGTGTTGCAGACGGTGGGCTTGGAGCCGGTCCTCAGACAGGTCGGCGGCCTGGATGCCGAGCACGACTGGTCGACCGCTCTCTCGCTGGGCGAACAGCACCTCCTCGCCCTCGCGCGTCTTCTCCTCGCGAGCCCGCGATTCGTGTTCCTGGACCGGGTGATCGAGGCCCTCAGCGCGGATCAAGTGGAGCATCTTTACCACCTGCTCGCCGAGTCCTCGATCACCTATCTCAGCGTGGGAGAGGAGCACGGCCTCCTGGCGTACCACGACACGGTCCTCGAGCTCCGCGACAACGGTGAGTGGCGAATCATACGTGCCAAGCGACCGCGGTTTGATCTCAGGGTTTGACGAACCACACTCTCCAGGGGAGACGTCATCGGCCGAGGCCGAGCGGACCTCGGGGCGGCGTCAAGCCCGTCGAGGTGACGTCCGCGTGCCGGCGAGAGATGATCTTCAGCTTGAACGGCGGGCTGGGTTCGCTCAGATGACCCTGGTCGTCCGCGGCGCGGACATAGAAGGTGTAGAGGCCGTCGTCCAGGGGCTTGGCGAATGTCACGGCATAATCGCCGTTGTTATCGACCGGGGCCGAGCCGAGGACGTCACCGTTCCCATCGATGAGCTGCATCGACGTGTTCGTGGCGACCAGTTTCGTGGCCGCGGTGTTCTGGACCGCGTCGTACGTCCCGACCAACGTCGGCTGGTGGTGGCCGGTGATGCCGAGATTCGCGTTGACGCGAATCCCGGTATTGGCTTTGAGCTCCGGAACCGTCGGCCGCGCGATTGGCCGGCCGATCCCCAGGATCGTCTGGAGCACCAGGGCGTAGTCGTTGGTCGCCAGGAAGACCGGCTGGGGACTGTTCGCATCGACCCGAGCCAGGTTGTTCATGTCGGCCTGGAGGTTCGCCTGGGCCTCGGGCGTGGCCCCGGCCGCGTTCAGGGCGAAGCCGAACGAGCGGTTCAGGATGTGGGCATCCGTGTCGCTCAGGCTGGGATGGGGCTCGGCGTCACGCAGGTGACGGTTAAAGGCTTCCAGGACGGCCCCGTCAGGTTTGTGGAGTTGTCCCACGATGGCATTCAGGTCGGTCTGAAGCTGGCTGATTACGTCGTTCGGCAGGAACCGGCCCGGCCGGATGCGCTCCAGGAAGAACGGGAGATGCGCGACCCGAGTCTCCTTCGCCTTGAAGGTCTCGGGGATGTTGTCGTTCACCGTGGTCAGGTTCCCGCCAACGCCGAAGATCGAGGTCGTGTTCGAACTCGAGTTCGTTTGCGACGAGGACGAGTGACCGAACAAGCTAAGCAGCGCGCGGCCCTCCAGCCCTTCGGGCGAGGGGACAAAGCGGCGGCGGTCCATCGCGCGGTTCTCCTGAGTTTCGTGCCGAGCACGGAAGATAGGGGGCCCGCGGGGAAACTCCGAACCCCCCGGGCAGGCGGTGTTCATACCAAATCGGCTCAAGTCTGGCCAGCCGGGTTCCGCCGACATCGCGACCGGTGGACCCGAGGACGAGAAGGCGGGAAGGGCAAGGGCCTGGGGCCCTCTGCCGGTGGGATCGGACCGATCCGAGGGCTCAGGCGTCCCGGTCTTGGCATTCGAGCGTCATTCGCAGGTACGAGCGGGGCTCGACCTCGGTCAGGCCCAGCGTGCGCGCCAGGGCGAGGACCACCCCCTGCGCCGCGGCAAGGTCGGTCTCCGAGGCGGCGATCGCCTCGACCTCGGCGAACTCTCCTAATCCCTCGGCCACGTCAAGCACGACCTCGATGGGGCGGCCCTGGAACACCAAATGAAAGGGACGCCTCATTTTACGGATCACGGCGACCGGCCGGAACCCCAGGTTGGCGAACAACCGGCGCATCTGGTCGAGCGACGCGGTCCCGTCGTCGAACGGGACCTCGATCTCCTCGCGCGTCTTGGTCGGGCCGTCCCGGCGCGGACCCTTGTAGGTGATCCGGTTCGCGTCACCGACCCGGCGGAGCCGGAGCGCCTCGTTCGTCTGGGCGAAGTCGCGGGCGGGGTGGCTCAGGTAGGCGTCCTCGTGCACGACCTCCGGCCCCGGGACCGCTCCCAGGGCGATCAGGCGCTCGGCGAGCGCCACGTGATCCGCCGTGCGGTACTTGACCTCCACTTCGTAGCTCATGCCGAGACGATACGCCATGACGTCGCATTGGGTCAACTACCGCGTCCGGGCCGTTCTCGCATGTCGATCGACTTCACGAGACTGGGATCAGGAGGTATCTTTTCCAAATATTCAGACCGCCCGGCGAATAACCTGGGAACTTGGAGCGGAACGAACGATTCGCTTCGGCCCCGACAGTGGGCTAAACTTAGCGGGGGTCGGATTCAACCCCAAGACTCGGCTTGCCCAGTCCCGCGCGCTCGTTCACCAAGGAGTTTGACCGTGGGTTCGCCACTCGTTTTCGCGGTGGCCCCGCTGCTCGCCCAGACGACGCCGGCCATTCCTGGCGGCGTGCTCTGGATGGTCTACGGGCTGCTGGGCCTGGTTGTGCTCTGCGAATTGTTGGGGGTGCGCTACATCTCCAACAACCGGGTCGGGATCGTCGAGAAGCTCTGGTCGTCGCGCGGCTCGATCCCGGAGGGCCGGATCATTGCGCTCGGCGGCGAGGCGGGGTTCCAGGCCGACATTCTCCGCGGTGGTCTGCACTTCGGCCTCTGGCGCTGGCAGTATCGGATCCATCGGGTGCCGCTCGTCACGATCCCGCAGGGGAAGATCGGCTACGTCTATGCCCGGGACGGCGAGTCGCTCCTGCCGAGCCAGACGCTCGGCCGCGTTGCCCTCTGCAACAACTTCCAGGACGCGCGGACGTTCCTCGTGGGCGAGGCACGGAGTCCCGAGGGCGAGTCCGTCCTCGGCCAGCGCGGCCGGCAGCGGGCCATCCTCCGCGAGGGCGTCTACGCCATCAATCTCGCGCTGTTCATCGTGATCTCCGAGGACGCGGTCTACCGCCTCGAACTCCAGGGGCAGAAGGAGTGGAAGACGCTGGTGAGCTGGCAGAACGAGCTGAACCAGATCAGCGGCTTCAACCCGGTCGTCATCGGCGGGGCGGTCGAGGCGGACGACCCGCTCAACCCCGGCAAGACGATCATGGTGGACAGCATCGGGATCGTCACCGTGCAGGACGGCCCGTCGCTCGACCCCGGCGAGATCATCGCCCCGGCCGTCGGCACCGACCGGAACGACAAGGACTTCCATAACAACTACCAGGACCCTGAGGCCTTCCTCAGCGCAGGGGGCCGGCGCGGCTTGCAGTACATCCCGCTGACCGACGGCACCTACTTCATCAACCGCTGGTTCGCCACGATCGAGTCGATCCCCAAGACGGTCGTGCCGATCGGCTACGTCGGCGTGGTGGTCAGTTATTACGGCCGGGTCGGCCAGGATATCTCGGGCGAAACGTTCCGCCACGGCGAACGCGTCTCCGAGGGCGAGCGGGGCGTCCTGGAGCGGCCCCTCGGACCGGGCAAGTATCCGTTCAACACCTACGCCGGCAGCATCATCCTGGTGCCGACGACCAACTTCGTCCTGCACTGGGTCACGGGCCGGACCGAGGCGCACCGCTACGACGAGAGCCTGCGCTCGATCGACCTGGTGACCAAGGACGCCTACGAGCCGATGTTACCCCTCTCGGTCGTCGTCCACATCGACTACCAGAAGGCCCCGAGCGTCATCCAACGGTTCGGCGACGTCAAGAAGCTGATCACCCAGACGCTCGACCCAATGCTCAGCGCCTACTTCCGCGATGTCTCGCACAAGAAGACCATGCTTCAATTGCTCCAGGAGCGTGATTCCATCCAGCTCGAGGCCCGCGAGGAACTCCGGCGCAGGTTCCACGAATTCGACATCGAATGCGTCGACGTGCTGATCGGCAAGCCCGATACCGCCGAGGCCGGGGGCAAGATCGAGACCTTGCTCGAACAGTTGCGGCTGCGGCAATTGTCGATCGAGCAGATCGAGACCTTCCAGCGACAGGTCGCGGCCGCCGAGAAGCTCAAGAACCTGAACGAGGCCCAGGCGCAA
>JBKOZB010000327.1:0-3345 GCA_046744225.1 Planctomycetota bacterium
GTCCAACGGCTCGCGCGGTTTGAGATGACCCGAACTTGGTCAGGGTGGGTATGTTCAGGCAGGCTAAGACGGCCCCGCTGTGCAAATGGTTGCACAGGCGGGGGTTCTCTTTGCGCCCCTGAGTCCAAGGAGGTGCTCACCGAGGATCTGCAGCGAAGATCTCCCGGCGCCACCCCCCAGACGCGGCAAATGAGCGACAGGCTCCCGCCGCGAGGTTGGGAGGCCACGACCATGTCAGGAGAACCGGAGCACACGCAATACACCATCGCCGCCGTCTCGAAGCTCACCGGGATCAGTTGTCACGCCCTGCGGATCTGGGAGCGGCGGTATGGATTCCCGGTGCCATGTCGCTCGGCGTCGGGCCACCGCCGCTATGGTCGCGACCAGGTCCGGATCCTCCGCCGCATCTCGGAGCTCTCGCATCTGGGTCATTCCATCGGCGACCTGATCGCCGAGGTCCTCGCCGGCCGTCTCCATGGCGAGAAGGAGCCCCTCCCCGGCGAGTTGCCGGGCGGCGAGGTCTCGGTGGCCGGTCTGATCGATCGGTTAACCGCGGGCGACGTGAGCGGAGGGGAAGCGTGCTACGAGCAACTGGCGCGGGACCTGGACACCATCGAGCTGGTCGCCCGCGTCCTCGATCCCGCCCTGGTCGACGTGGGCGACCGCTGGTTCCGCCGCGAGTGCGACATCCATCAGGAGCGCTACATCAGCGGGTTCCTCCGGCGTAAGCTCGCGGCCCTGATCGAGGCGGCGCATCAGGCGAACGAGCAGCCCACGCACACGATCGTGATCGGGACGGTCCAGGGGGACCGCCACGAGGGAGGCGTCTTGATGCTCCACCTGCTCCTGGAACGTGCCGGCTGGCGCGTCGTGAACCTGGGCGTCGACTTGCCCGTGCCCGAGTATCGCAAGGCCGTCGAGGTCTGGCACCCCGATGCCTTGGGGCTCTCGTTCGTCCTCTCGCGGAACATCAAGAAGCGGTTCCGGGAGCTGGCGCAGATCCGAGGGCTGCCGATCTTCGTCGGAGGCCGGAGCATCGTGAACTATCAGGGCCTGGCCCATCGACACGGACTGATCCCCCTGCCGGGGCCGATCACCTTGACCATCAATCAATTGCGGGCCGGGTACGAGGACTAGACCGGCTTTTCGTATTCGAGAGCCCAAGAGGTTGATTGTCGCGCTAAAATTACCTGGCTTGACTAACCTTCCAGTCACCAGGAGTTCTCTCACCATGCCGGGCAAGGCGGCCAAGACCATCATCACCGAACGTCAGCAGGAAATCCTTCGGACCTTTTCCCGTTCCGTCACCGCACCCTCGCGGCTCCGGCAACGCGCCTCGATCATCATCCTGGCTTTCGACGGCCTTCTCAACGAAGACATCGCCCAGAGGGTCGGTCTGACACACCGCCAAGTCGGACGCTGGCGACGACGCTGGGCCAACGCTTGGAATCAACTCATTGACATCGAGTGCTGTGAGTCCCGTGCCCACTTGCGGCGCGCTATCGAAGCGGTCCTCGCCGACGAACCACGCCCCGGCGCCCCCGCCAAGTTCACTCCCGAGCAGGTCACCCAAATCTTGGCCGTGGCCTGCGAACCTCCCGAGAAGTCCGGCCGGCCCCTCACCCACTGGACAGCCATGGAACTCACCGATGAGGTGATCCAGCGTGGCATCGTGGCGTCGATCTCGCCGTCGCAGGTGAGCCGCTACTTGCGTGAGGCCGCTTTGCAGCCTCACAAGAGTCGCTCTTGGCTCAACACCACCGAGAAGGATCCCGCGCGATTTGAGGAGCAAGTGAAGACGGTCTGTGACACGTACCTCTCGGCGCCGGAGCAGGAAAGGACCCACCACACCCATACGGTGAGTGTGGACGAGATGACGGGCTTGCAGGCGCTGGAACGAATCGCCCCTGACAAGGCGATGATCGCGGGGAAATGCCAACTGATCGAGTTCGAGTACGCGCGGCACGGGACGTTGTGCCTGATCGGCAACTTGGTGGTGACGACCGGAGAATTGCTCCGGCCGACGATCGGTCCGACGCGGACGGAGGCCGACTTCGCCAGTCACATCGAGCAGACGGTGGCCGCCGACCCGGAGGGATCGTGGGTGTTTGTAGTGGACAACTTGAACATCCATTGCTCGGAGAGTTTGGTGACGTTGGTGGCCAAAGCCTGTGAAGTCCCGAAGGACTTGGGCAAAAAAGGGACGCGCGGGATCCTGAAGTCGGTGGCGAGCCGGCAAGCGTTTTTGTCGGAGACGAGCCACCGAATTCGGTTTGTGTATCTGCCGAAGCACAGCTCGTGGCTGAACCAGATCGAGGTGGTGTTCGGGGTGATCATGCGGAAGGTGATCCGGCGCGGCTCGTTCACCTCGGTGGAGGATTTGCGCACGAAACTGTTGAGTTTCATCACGTACTTCAACCGTGTGTTCGCCAAGCCGTTTCGCTGGACGTACACGGGTCGTCCGCTGATGAAAGCCGCGGCGTGAAACTGGGGAAGAGAGTAAATCAGGGAGTAGCTCTTGCTTCATTGACTTTCAACTGCGAATAGTCGGTCTAGAGACCCAGCGCTCCGCCTGATTGTCGCCGAACTTGGCGATCAGGGCGAGCGTCCCCCTGCCCAAAAGAGCCCACGCCTCCTTCAGGACCTCGTCGACGCTGTAGTCAGAGTCGATCACGGCGAAGTGTGCGTCGTATGCGGGGCCCTCCGCGATCATCTTCCGCTCAACGTCCTTAATATCCTTTAATGTGATAGTCGCGCGGCCCTCACGACGGATCCGGTCCACGACGGTCTTGAGGATGAACTGAATCAGGTACGGGTGCCCCGCCGTGAGCCTGTAGAGATAATCGTTCGCGCCCGCCTCGTAGTCGACCTTTCCCCGAAGCGGATCGTTGATCAGTCCCTTCGCCGCGTCTTCGTCCAGGTAATACAGCGTGATCGGCATGGTCAGCTTCAGGACCTGCAACTCTTTCTTCTCGTCGTACTCCGACCTGAACGGACGAACAGCGAATATGAAAACGATTTTCTGCCTCAATTCGCTGCTCTTGAGCAGCGAGCTGAAATAGTGCATGAACGAGATGTCGACGAGCATCTCATGGGGGTGGATCTTCTCGTAACGGCCGGGGTTCCGGTAGTTCAGAGCCTCGTTTCGCTCGATGACCTTACGGACCTCCGAGAATTCATCAAGGAATAGGACAACCTTACGACCAGCCGACTCGGCGGTCCGGCTCAAGACCTTGGCGAAGTCGAAGAAGATCTGCGCCTTGCTCCCGCGCTCGTACCGGTTGGCCGAGGCGAAGAACTCGTTGACGGCTCCCCTCAGGCCGCCATCAACGCGTCGTCCTTTAC
>JBKOZB010000127.1:0-9734 GCA_046744225.1 Planctomycetota bacterium
CGTCCGGGCCACGTGGCACGCTCCGTCGGGCCATCGGGAAAGTTCCGCCGCCCGCGCCCCTGGCCGGCGGGGGCCGGGGAGAGCCGGGGAGGCGCTCCCGAGCACATGAAGGCGATGCTTATGGCTGCTGCGTTCCCGCCCTGACCAGGTTCGCAAGCCCCCATTGCCCGGGTCCCCCCCGGCTCACCCCGACCCCCGCGTCACTCGCGCGGCGCAGGGCCCAGCCACAACTTTATTGTCAGGAATCGGCCCTCCCCACGCAAGGCCAAGATTGCGCGGGTACAATCCTTTAGGAAAGGGATGGACGACTTCCGCGGCAAAGATCTTGCGGACATCGTCCGAGTTGATAACGATAGTTAGGAATTAGGAGAGACGGTTGTGCCGCTGAACCCTCGGGAGTTCCGAGGTGTCCGGAGGGCGGACGTCCTCGGCCTGACACACCCGGTTCGCCGCACTCCCCGTCGCTCGCGAACGTTCTCGACCGCCTCGGAGGGTCGGGAGCGCCCCTGAAGTCACACAACACGGAAAGAGGGGCAGCCATGGCCCGACGACTGACCGCCCGCCCGTTGCCGGCCTGGGTGGGGGACCTCCCGGTCTTCGAGCGGACTTTGGCCAATGGCTTCAAGGCGCTGGTCTTGCCCCGGACCCACGCCCCGGTCGTCATTTGCGACCTGTACTACCCGGTCGGATCGGTCAACGAGCCGGCGGGCAAGACTGGGCTGGCGCACTTCGTCGAGCACATGCTCTTCAAGGGGACCGAGCGGTTCCCCAAGGGGCAGATCGACCACCTGGCGTTCATCGCGGCCGGGCAGTCGAACGCCGAGACCGGCGAGGACTTCACCCACTTCTGGTTCTCCTTCCCCTCCGACCGCTGGGAGCTGGCCCTGGCCATCGAGGCCGACCGGATGCAGGGGGCGACGTTCGACCCGCGCGAGGTCGAGGCCGAGCGTCATGTCATCGGCGAGGAGCGGGCTCGCGACCTCGACTCGCCGCTGGGCCGGCTCGACCAGACGCACCTAGCCGTTACCTATCTCCGCCATCCCTACCGCAATCCGATCCTCGGCTGGCCCGACGACCTGGCCTCAATCACCGTTGCCGACCTGCGCGACTTCTACGAGTGCCACTATCGGCCGGATGGGGCAGTCCTTGTGGTCGTCGGCGACGTCGAGCCCGACCAGGCGCTCGACCGGATCGAGGCCCATTTCGGCGCTCTGTGCCCCGGCCGGATCGAGCCCCCGGAGCCGATGGTGGGCGAGCCCCGGCAGACTGGCCGGCGCGACTTCACGCTCGTCGATTCGGAGTCGGCCGCGCGCGGGCTCTTGGGCTGGCACACCGTCCCGCGCGGGCATCCCGACGGGCCGGCGCTCGACGTCCTGTCGGACCTGCTGACCTGCGGCCGGCGGTCACGGCTCTGGGGTGCCCTGGTCGAGCGCGCGCGGATCGCCACCTGGATCGAGGCGAGTCAGGACGGGTCACACCGGGCCGGGCAGTTCCTCGTGCAGGTCGAGGCGCCCTCCGAGATCGAGCCCTTCCGGATCGAGCAGGCGATCGGCGACGTGTTCGGCCGGCTCGCCGAAGATGGCCCCACCCCCGAGGAGCTGTACCGGGCGCGGCACCGGCTCGAAGCGGCCTGGCGCTGGGAGCAGGAGGACCTGGCGGGCCTGGCCGCCGGGCTCGGGCAGGTTGCCCTCTGGGACGACTGGCGCGCCTGGCAGGCCGAGCACCGCGCCGCCCTGGCCGTCGAGGCCGACGACATCCGCCGCGTCGTCTCGATCTATCTTCGCGACGCCAACCTGACGGCCGGCTGGTCGCTTCCGCGCCCGAATCGCGCGGTCACGGTCCTCCTGCCTACCGAGACAGTAACGAAGCCGCCTCGACCCGCCGCCCCGCCCTCCCCCGACCGCCCGATCGCGCTGGCGATCCCCAGCGGCGGCACCCGGCTGGCCGACTATCATCCCCAGCGTGCCGCGCTGCCGAACGGGATGCGGCTCCTCTCCGAGCGGCGGCCGGGGACCGGGATCGTCGCGCTGGAGCTGTACGTCGATGCCGGCCTGCTCCGCGAGGCGAAGCCGGGGCTGGCCTACCTGACCGGGCGGCTCCTGGAGGAGGGGACGCAGACCCGTTCGGCCGACGCGCTGGCCGAGGCGATCGAGGATATCGGCGGCATGCTCGACGTCGGGTCCACGGGGGCCTCGCTCCGCGTCCGGGCCGAGGACCTGCCGCTGGCGCTGGAGCTCCTGGCCGACGTGATCCGCCGCCCCGCCTTCCCGACCGAGGCCCTCGCCTGGGCCAAACGCCGGACCGCGGCCGAGCTGCAAGCCGACCGTGACGACCCGGCCTTCCGTGCCGACCTGATCTTCCGCGGGCTGGTCTACGGCGACCACCCCTACGCGCGCGATCCGCGCGGCGCCGCACGGGAGATCGTGCGGCTGACCTGGGACGACGTCCAGGCGCATCACGCGCGCCACTTCACACCTGACAACGCGTTTCTGGTCGCCGTGGGCGACTTCGAGCCGAGACGGCTCGCCAGCCTGGTCAAGGCGCACTTCCAGTCGTGGCCGGCGCGGGGCGAGCCGGCCCCGAGCCTCGCCCGGCTGGTCCGCTCGCCGCGCCCCCGGGTCCGCCGCGTGGCGCATCCGGGCGAGCAGGTCCAGATCGTGCTCGGTCACCTGGGCATCGCGCGAAATCATCCCGACTTCGACGCCCTGGCCGTGCTCGACCACATCCTCGGCAGCGGGCCGGGGTTCACCGACCGGCTTAGCCGGCTCCTGCGCGACGAGATGGGGCTGGCCTACTCGGTCGGCGGCGGGATCACCGACTCGGCCGACGTCGCGCCCGGGCTCTTCCGAATCCATGTCGGCACGATGCCCGAGGAGGCCGACCGCGTCGTCGCGGCGATCGTCGATCAGGTCCGCGCCATGCACGCCGGCGCCTTCTCCGACGACGAGGTGGACCGTGCCCACCGCTACCTGACCGGCTCCTGGGTCTTCGACTTCCAGACCGTTGAGCAGCGCGCCGAGCGCCTCCTTGAATTGGAGCGCTGGGAGCTCGGCCTCGATGAGCCGGTGCGCTGGCCCGAGCGAATCGCCCAGATCACCCCGCGCCAGGTGCGCCGGGCCGCCCGGGCGCACCTCGACCCCGCCGCCTTGACTCGCGTCGAGTTCGGCCCGATCCGCGGCCGAGGCCAGCGCGCTCGCGCCGAGTGCGCCTGAGCCGCCCGTCTTGGGAGGTCAAGGCTTTGGCGGCCTTCGGGTAAGTTCTTGACAGTCCTCGCCAGAATTCTCTAGGATACCTCACGACCCACCCGTCGTTCGTGCCGTGCGTCCACGGATCGAGAAGTGGGTTGATCCGGGTGGGTTCGGGGTCTCGAACGAATCCCCCTCAGACGAATGGCTCGGGATGCGGAAAGTCGGGTCGGCAGCCCCGATTTTCGGCATCCCGTTGTCGTCTTCCCTTTTCTTTCTTCCGCCCCGGAGATCGCTCATGCGGATTGCCCTGGACGCGATGGGGGGCGACCATGCCCCCGGCCCGATCGTCGTCGGCGCTGTCGAGGCCGTCCGTGACGACCCGAACATGACCGTCGTGCTCGTCGGCGACCGGGAGCGGATCGAGGCCGAGCTGGCCAAGGCGCCCGACGCGGCGCTCGATCGCCTGCCGATCGAGCACGCCACCCAGGTCGTCGGCATGCACGAGAAGCCGGTCGAGGCCCTCCGCAAGAAGCGCGACAACTCGATCTCGAAGTGCTGGGGCCTGATGGCCAGCGGCGACGTCAAGGCCGTTGTCTCGGCGGGGAACACCGGCGCGATGGTCGCCTCGGCCCTGTTCAATGCCAAGATGTTCCTGCCCGGCGTCCGCCGCCCGGGGATCGCCGCGATCTTCCCGTCGCACCAGGGGCCGATCGTTATCATCGACGTCGGTGCCAACATGAACGCCAAAGCCGAGGACCTGTACCAGTACGGCGTCATGGGCGCGATCTACGCCGAGACGATCCTGGGCATCACCGAGCCCAAGATCGGCCTGATGAACGTCGGGACCGAGGAAGAAAAGGGAACCGACCTGACCAAGACCACTCGGAGCCTGTACCAGCAGAGCCCCCTGGCGCGCCAGTTTGTCGGCAATGTCGAGGGACGCGACATCTACGAGGGGCACGCCCGCGTCATCGTCTGCGAGGGGTTCGTGGGCAATGTCTTGCTCAAGGCAGGCGAAGGGGCGGTCGAGTTCCTCTTCTCGACCCTCAAGCAAGAGCTCGCTCGGCTCTTGCCCGGCCTGCCGGTCGGGGCCGGCCAGGCGATCGCCGGGGGTCTGAATGGGTTGAAGACCCGGTTCGAATACCAGGAATTCGGCGGCGGACCTTTGCTCGGCATCCGGGGTGCTTGCATCATCTGCCATGGGACCTCGGGCGAGCGCGCCATCAAAAACGCGCTGCGGGTCGCCGGCACGATGGCCGAAGACCGGCTCAACCAATTGATCGTCGAGCAGTTGGCCGCCGGCCCGGGCGGCGCGGCCAGTGGATAACAATTCATCCCCGTAGGGTGCGTGAAACGCACCAATTCATTGCTGGTGAAGAAGATCGGTGCGTTTCACGCACCCTACTGAGAAACGACCCATGCCCAAGATCGCCTTTCTGTTTCCGGGTCAGGGGGCGCAAAGCGTCGGCATGGGCCGCGAGCTGGACCGCGATCTTCCCGCGGCCCGCGCCCTGTTCGACCGGGCCGATGAGATCCTCGGCTTCGACCTCCGCGCCCTCTGCTTCGAGGGCCCGGCCGAGGCGCTCGAGGCGACCGACGTGAGCCAACCGGCCATCTTCGTCGCCAGCCTGGCGGCCCTGGAGGACCTGAAGGCCCGCCAGCCGGAGGTGGTTGCCGCCTGCGCCGGGGCCGCCGGGCTGAGCCTGGGCGAGTATACCGCCCTGGTCTTCGCCGGCGCACTCGACTTCGAGACCGCCCTGCGAGCCGTCCAGCGCCGCGGCCAGGCGATGCAGGCCGCGGCGCGGGCCAGACCGAGTGGCATGACGAGTATCCTGGGTCTCGACGAGCCGGCGATCGACGCGCTTTGCCGCCGGGTCGCCCCGCATGGCCGGCTCTGGAAGGCGAACCTGCTCGGCCCCGGCAATATCGTCGTCTCGGGCGAGCGCGCGGCCCTGGAGCACCTGGAGCCGATCGCGAACGAGCTGGGGGCCTCGCGCGTGGTCCCCCTGGCCGTCGCCGGCGCCTTCCACTCCGAGCTGATGAAACCGGCCGACACCCGACTGGCCGAGGTCCTGGCCGCCGCGCCGATCCAACCACCTCGGATTCCCGTCTACTCGAACGTCGATGCGGCGCCCCACACCGACCCCGACGACCTCCGCCGGACGCTGGTCGCCCAGGTCCTCCAGGGCGTCCGCTGGGAAGACTCGATGCGGCGGCTGCTGGCCGACGGCTTCGACACGTTCTACGAGGTCGGCCCCGGGCGCGTCCTGACCGGCCTGCTCAAGCGGATCGACCGCAAGACCCCCTGCACGAGCGTCCCGGCGCGGTAGGCCGAACGCGTGGCGGGGAACGTCGCCATCGGTTAAACTCGACGAAGTCGCGGGGTTCTGATTCGCCCTTCCTGATCGGTAGGTTCCCATGAGTATGTCGCGCGCGAAGAGGGCTGTGCCCAGGCTCCGGCGGTCGTCGAACGGGATGCTAATGACGCCCGAAGAGTTCGATGCCGCCGAAGTTGACGATGATGATCCGTACCACTACGAGTTGGTTCGCGGAGTCCTGATCGTGACCCCTCCGCCTGGCGCATCCGAACGCGATCCCAACGGTGAGCTGGAATACTTCCTCCGCGCCTACAAGGCCGAGCACCCGCAGGGCTCGGCGCTCGACAAAACCCTCTCGGAACAAACGATTTACCTTCCCGACAGCCGTCGCATCGCCGACCGGGCCATCTGGGCCGGTCTGGGGCGAGTGCCGAACCCCGAGACCGACGTCCCGACGATCCTCGTCGAGTTCGTCTCGAAGCGGAAACGTGACCGCGTCCGTGATTATGAGGAGAAACGGCGCGAGTACCTCGCCCTCGGTGTTTCCGAATACTGGATCTTCAATCGATTCCGCCGTGTCCTGACCGTTTACCGCAAGCCCCCCACCGAGCCGGCCGAGCTGGCGATCGAGGCTGAGGGGACTTATCGCACGCCGCTCCTGCCCGGCTTCGAGCTGCCGCTGGCGCGGATCTGGCGCGTGGCCGACGACTGGAAGCGTCCGCGCTGAGGGCGACTGTCCGGCCGCTCGGGGAATTGGGGTTGAAGAGGAAAGAGGGCCGTGATTATAACCGTGGCCACCTGCAAACCTGGCACACGTTCTGCTTCTTATTCTTACCCTACCGCAGACAGGATGTTCCGATCATGGCCGGCGCTGAAGGTTCCTCAGGATGTCGGGTCGATTTGACGGGTCAGGTGGCCCTGATCACGGGCGCGTCGCGTGGGATCGGGCGAGCAATCGCGCTGCGGCTGGCGTCGTGCGGGGCCGCCGTCGTAGGGGTGGCCCGGACGCTCGAAGGGCTGGAAGGGACCCTTCAGGCGATCCGCCAGGCCGGGGGGACCGCCGAGGGATTCGCCGCCAACGTCGCCGACCTGGCCGACGTCAACCGCGTCGTCGAGGCGGTCGAGGCGAAATTCGGCAAGATCCACGTCCTGGTCAATAATGCCGGCGTGACCCGCGACGGCCTGATGCTCCGGATGGAGGACGCTGCTTGGGACGAGGTCATCGACACCAACCTCAAGGGAACGTTCCTCTTCTCGCGAGCTGTCGGTGCGATTATGATGCGGGGACGGTACGGGCGGATGATCAACATCACCAGCGTCTCGGGGCTGATGGGGAACCCGGGGCAGGCGAACTACTCGGCGAGCAAGGCCGGTGTGATCGGCTTCACCAGGACCGTGGCCCGCGAGCTGGCCTCGCGCGGGATCACGGTTAACGCCGTGGCACCGGGATTCATCACCACCGACATGACTGACAAGCTCCCCGAGAAGCTCAAGACCGAGGTCAAGGAGCGCATCCCGGTCCGACGGCTCGGAACGCCCGAGGATATCGCCGACCTGGTCTGCTATCTCGCCGGCCCCGGAGCAGCTTACCTGACCGGTCAGGTCATCGCCGTTGATGGGGGAATGACCGCCTGAGGTTCCCGCGTTCCGCTCCCGTCGCGGTGATTTCGCGGAGGGCTGACGGGAACTGATGGGCGCCAGGCTGTGGCAACAATTTCGGACTGGCGAAGCACGGCGAGGGTCCAAAAGGGGAGTCGTTCGGCGCGGGCGGTGAAGCCACGGTTCAACCTGTCAACGAGCATGGGGTCACAGGCTCTACCATCATCATCGTGGCGGGATCGGAGTCCGTTCCGCCGGTTTTTTAAAGAGCCTGGATTTCTTGCGGCACCTGAACGCCGACCCTCGCCGGCATGTGATGGACATTTCGATCAGGGAGGGGTAATTTGAGTCGTTTTGCGGTGGCCGTACGCCCTTCGGGGTGGATGCCATCAGGCTTTGGAACCGATAGTGTAGACGAGATCCTCACCGCAGGCCGACGGTTTCAGTCCGCCGGGACCTCGGTTGAGGTCGGTGACTTACCGGAACCGACGCTGGACCTTGCCACTCGATCCCGGGACTGAGCGATCAACCGGGGCCAGGTGGGTGAGGATGGGACTTCATAAAAGACAGGAGGTTCGCCCGTGTCCGTGGAAGAACGCGTGATCGAGATCGTCAGCGAGCAGATGGGTGTAGCCAAGGACCAGGTGACCAGGGAGACCTCCTTCGTCAACGACCTCGGCGCCGACTCGCTCGACACCGTGGAGCTGGTGATGGAGTTCGAGGAGGAGTTCGACATCACCATCCCCGACGAAGAGGCGGAAAAGATCCAGACCGTGGGCCAGGCGATCCAGTACATCGAGGAACACATCAAGTAACATGGGAATGCCACGCCGCGTCGTCATCACCGGGATGGGGGTGGTCACGGCCCTGGGCGATACCCTGGACCGGTTCTGGTCGGCGCTCTGCGCGGGCCGAAGCGGCATCGGACCGTTGACCCTGTTCGACACGACGGAGTTCAAGGTCCACTTCGGCGGCCAGGTACGCGACTGGGACCCCGTGGCCCGGTTCGGAGCCAAGGAGGCCCGCCACCTCGATCGCTTCGCACAGTTTGCCATGGCTGCCAGCACCGCGGCGGTCGAGGACGCGGCGATCGAGTTCGAGACCCTGCCGCCGCACGCCTGCGGCGTGATCATCGGCTCGGGGATCGGCGGCCTGAACGAGTTCGAGACCCAGCACGCCGCGATGATGCAGAAAGGGCCGTCGCGGATCAGCCCGTTCACGATCCCGAAGCTGATGGTCAACGCCGCCAGCGGCCAGGTCTCGATCAAGTGGGGCCTGCGCGGGCCAAACACGGCGGTGGCCACCGCCTGTGCCTCGGCGGCCAACGCGATCGGCGACGCCTTCAAGATCATCCAGCACGGGCACGCCGACGTGATGATCACCGGCGGCAGCGAGGCGGCGATCACCCACATGGGCCTGGGCGGGTTCGCCTCGATGCGCGCCCTCTCCACCCGCAACGACGAGCCCCAGCGCGCCAGCCGTCCCTTCGACCGCGACCGCGACGGGTTCGTCCTCGCCGAGGGGGCCGGCATCCTGATCTTGGAAGAGGAGTCGTTGGCTTGGAAGCGAGGCGCCCGGATCTACGCCGAGGTGCTCGGCTACGGCGTGTCGGCCGACGGCTCGCACATCACCGCCCCCGACGAGCAGGGCCGGGGTGCCGCCCGCTCCATGCAACTCTGCCTGGAAGACGCCCGGCTCAACCCCGAGGCCGTGGATTACATCAACGCGCACGGCACGAGCACCGGCCTGGGCGACCTGGCCGAGACCCGCGCTATGCAGCTCGTCTTCGGCCCGCACGCCCAGAAACTCCAGATCTCCAGCACCAAGAGCGAGCTGGGCCACCTGCTCGGAGCCTCGGGCGGCGTGGAGCTGGTCGCCTCCGCGCTGGCCATCCATACCGACGTCCTTCCCCCGACGATCAACCTCGACAATCCCGGCGAGGGGTGCGATCTCGACTACATCCCCAACGTCGCCCGCGAGGTCCGCGTCAACCACGTGATGTCCAACAGCTTCGGCTTCGGCGGTCACAACGCCAGCCTGCTGATCGGACGGTACCAGCCCGGGCGACACTAGGCGCGAACGTCGGGAAGTGGAGCCACGAGGAGGTCGGATATGACCCCCGCGACGGAAACAGCCGCCACGCTCGACGACCGGGCCCGCGTCGAGGGCAAGGCGGAGCTGATCGCAGGGAGGATCGTCCACTTCCTGCCCAGCGGCGATGCTCCCTCCGAGGCCTCGTTCGAGATCGCCGTCCGGCTCCGCGACCACGCCCGGCGCAAGGGGGAAGGGGTGGCCTTTCCTGACGGGATCGGCTATGCCATCGATCCGCCCCTGCCGAGCGGACGTCAGACGTTCTCCCCGGATGCCTCCTACCACATCGGCTCCCGGCCCCGGAACCGGATGCGGTTGATCGAAGGAGCGCCCACATTCGCGGTCGAGGTCCGGAGCGAGAATGATTACGGCGACGCGGCCGAAGGGGAGCTGGTGGCCAAGCGCGCCGATTACTTCGCCTCGGGGACGCTCGTGGTCTGCGACGTCGATCCCTTGGCCACCACCATCCCCGTGTATCGGGCCAATTCGCCGGCACAACCCACTCTCTACGGGAGGGGTCAGGTGGCCGAGGCCGAGC